>JALYLU010000099.1 GCA_030774075.1 Actinomycetota bacterium
CACTCGGGCACGAGGTGTACGACGACCACGACCTGGGCCTGCTGCACGCGGTCGTGGAGTTGCGCGAGATCGGCATGACCGAAGACATCCTCGTCGAGCTCGGTGCCATCTACGTGCGCCACTTCCGCGCCCTCCAAGCCGACGTTCACGCAATGCTCGCAGGCGATGGTCGCGACTGGGATCACGACGAGCTCGTCGCGATCCAACGTCGGCTGACGGCGAACTCGCAGCGCATGATCCCCGCCGTCGACCGCGTGTTGAACTACGTGCACCAGCGCACGATCCAACGGCTTACGCTCGAGGCCGTGCGGACCGCGCAGGAGACGCGTACCGGCGTCGGCGGTGTGCGCCTCGACGACGCGTCTTCGTAATCGTGTGCCTAGTCGTGCAGGTCCCAGATCCGGGCCGCGTTCCCGCCGGCGATCAGCGCGCGCTCGGTCTCGTTGATTCCGCCCATCATCTCCTCGATCGTCTTGCGGGAGTAGGGCCAGTCGTTGCCGTGATGGGGATAGTCACTCGACCACATCATGTTCTCGATGCCGACCCGATTGCGGAGCTCCACGCCCGTTCGGTCGACGATGAAGCTGGCCGCGTTGTTCCGGAACCAGTATGACGACGGGGGCGCTTTGAGGGGCAGGTCGCCCCACACCCGGTTGCGCCACCAACGGTCGTCGAGGCACTCGAGGAAGTGCGGGATCCAACCCACTCCGGTCTCGATCCAACAGATCTGCAGCTCCGAGAATCGCTCGAACACGCCGGTGAAGATCATGTCGGTCATCGCGCCGGTCGTCATCGCGAACACGTGGCTCATCCCGCCGATGGCC
The DNA here is from genome assembly GCA_030774075.1 of Actinomycetota bacterium. Taxonomy (GTDB): domain Bacteria; phylum Actinomycetota; class Acidimicrobiia; order IMCC26256; family PALSA-610; genus PALSA-610. The sequence continues at coordinate 825 of JALYLU010000099.1, forward strand.
TTGGCGCGGGTGGCCTCGCTACGCATGTCGTAGAGCTGGTTTCCTTTGGCGGCGGCCGCCTTCCTCGACGAGCTGCGCTGCTTGCGACTGATGATGTTGATGTGGATCGACACCGGGATTCCTTCGTCGACCGCCGCGGCCCAGAACGGGTCGTCGTCGCGCGAGAGGCTCCCCTTGCCGGCGGGCCAGTTGGAGATCAGGACGCCCTTCGCGCCGCGCGCCTTGGCCTTGCGCAGCGAGTCGACCGCGTTGTCGATACCGAGTGACGGGATCTGCGCGAGTCCGATCAACCGTGTCGGGTCGGGCGCGCAGAACTCCTCGAACAAAAAGTTGTTGTAGGCCTCGACGCCGGCGAGCACGAAATCGTCGTCGTCGTCGCCGAGGAAATGGCTCATCGTGCGTTGCGGTGGGAACAGGATCTCGGCGTCGACGCCGTCGATGTCCATGTCGGCCAGTCGGGCTTCGCCGTTGTAGCAGCCCGTGCGCGCCTCTTCGTAGGTGACGCCGTACCAGCGGAATTTGTCGAACGGCATGCCCGGGGTCGCGACGAGGCCGATCGGGTCGGGGTCTCCTCCGACCGCGGTGAGCCATGCGTCGCCGCCCTCGGAATCCTTCACGAGTCTCGGCGCCTTGTCCTGATACTTGGACGAAAGCCAGTTCGCCCAGATGTCCGGCGGTTCGAGGATGTGGCAGTCGGCGTCGACGATCTCGTATCTCGCCATTGCGATACCGTCCTTTGCTGACGTTCGTGTCAGTTTATTCGGAGGGGGTGCCGATGGCGCAACGGCTGCTGGCCGGTCTGCGCGTCGTCGATCTGGGCGGCGAGCCGTCGGCTCGCGCCGCGCGGGTGCTCGGCGACCTCGGCGCCACTGTGGTCCGGGTCGTTCCGCCGGCCGGCGACATATTGCGCGCCAGGGTGGCCCGGGCGTGGAACGCGGGGAAGCAGGTCGTCGAGCTCGCCGGCGACCATCCCGACCTGGACGAGCTCCTCGCGGCAGCCGACGTCGTCTTCGACTCGCCGGGCGCGGCCGGGACGCACCAACTCGACCCCGCGCGCGCCGCCGGCGCCGCGTGGGTGAGCATCACACCGTTCGGGCTCGACGGGCCGCGCGGGGCGTGGCGCGCGTCCGACCTCGGCGTGATGGCCTCCAGCGGGAACATGTACTGCACCGGCGATCCCGATCGGGCCCCGGTGCGCTGCACCGAACCGGCGGCGTATGCGCACACGGCCGGCGAAGCCGCGTACGCAGCCTTGAGCGCGTTGTGGAGCGGAGTGCCGCAGCGGGTCGATCTGTCGATGCAGGAGGTCGTGCTCGTCGCAAACATGGTCGCTCCCGCGAACTTCCCGAAGAGCGGCAACCGTGGCGGCCGACGGGGCGCGAACATCGGCCGGACGCGCGAGATCTGGCCCGCGCTCGACGGGTTCGTGTCATTCGGGCTCCGTGGGGGCAAGGCACGCGTCGCGAGCCTGGACACCATCACGAAGCTCGTGGTCGAAGACGGCATTCCCGCCGACGCGCTCACGAGCCGAGACTGGGACACTTACAATCAGAACACCGCGAGCGACGCGGAGCTCGACGCGATCGCGACGGCCGTCGCGGCGTACTTTTCGCGTCACACGATGCAGGAGCTCTACGACATCGCGTGCAAGACCAACCTGATGCTCGCACCCGCGAACTCTCCGAGGGAGATCTACGCGTCAGCCCAGCTGGCGTCCCGGGAGTTCTTCGGACCCGTCGACGACATCGAACGGTTCCCCCGGTCGTTCGTCGTCGTGCGTTCCGCCGATGGCGTCGCCGCGCCGGTGCGACCTGAATCGTTCGTGGCCGAATCCGCTCGCGCTCGAGCGACATACCCGCGGGCCACACCCATTCCGGCGGGAAGCCCAGCTTGCGTCCCGGATGGAAGACCAGCTTGGGCCGGGGTGCGCATCCTCGAGTTCGGGGCCGGCGCGGCCGGACCGATCGCGACGCGGTACTTCTCCGAGAACGGCGCCATCGTCTTGCGCATCGAGTCGCGGACCCGGCCCGACTTCCTGCGTGCGATGGCGCTCGCGCTTCCCGAAAACCCTCACGGCCTCGAGGGCGCGCCGATGTACGACGGCCTCAACGTCGGCAAGCGCAACCTCACGCTCAACCTGAAGCAGCCGGCCGCCGTCGAGATCGTGCGCCGGCTCGTCGTCGAGTGGGCCGACGCGGTCGCCGAGAACTTCGCACCGCGCGCGATGAAGAGCTTCGGACTCGACTACGACAGCCTCGCCGCGATCAAGCCGGACCTCGTCATGATGAGCGCGTGCCTGAACGGCCAGACCGGTCCCCACAAGGACTACCCCGGCTTCGGCGGCCAGGGATCGGCGCTCGCGGGCTACAACACGCTGACCGGCTGGCCCGACCGCGAGCCGGTCGGACCGTACGGCACGATCACCGACTCGCTCGCGCCCCGCTACGTCGCTGCCGCGCTCGCCGCGGGACTGCACTACCGCCGTCGTACCGGCCACGGCGTGTACCTCGATCTGTCGCAAGTCGAGTCCGCGATCTGGACGCTCGCGCCCTGGCTGCTCGATTACGAGATCGACGGCGTCATCCACCTCCGCGACGGCAACAACCATCGCGATGCACGCCTGCACGGCGCGTTCCCGTGCCTCGACGAGGACGGTATCGGCGACCGCTGGGTCACGATCGCGTGCTGGACCGACGACGAGCTGGGGCGGCTGCGGTCGATCGCCGGCGCCGACGTCGAGACGTGGACGCGCGCGCACACACGATCTCGAGTTGCCGAGCAATTGCAGGCGGTCGGGATCGAAGCGGTGCCGGTACAGGATTTCGGTGACCTGCACGACGATCCGCAGCTCGCATACCGCGGTCATTTCGAGCCGCACGAGCACCCGTTTCTCGGCCCGGGCCTGTACGAACGGAATGGCTTTCGTCTCGCTGCGTGTCCGGGCGGCTACGACCGGGCGGGTCCGACGCTCGGCCAGGACAACGATTGGTCGCTCGGCGAGGTGCTCGGCCTGAGCAACGCCGAGATCGACGCATTGCGGGCGACGGGCGCGGTGGAGTGAGCTAGGCGCGTGCAGGTACGCCGCGCGACTCCGGACGATCGAGCCTGGATCGCCGAGGTGGTCGTCGGTGCGTTCGCGTCGACCAGGGTCGTCTCGCGCGGGCGGGTGCACGACGACGCCGCGATGCTCGACGGTTTCGTCGTCGAGAACGACGGTCGTCCGGTCGGGTGCGCGCTCTGGCACGAGGTCGACGGTGACGCCGAGCTCGTCGTGATCGTCACGACCTACCGGGGCGCGGGGGCCGGAACCGCGCTTCTCGACGCGGTCGTCGACCACGCACGCGCACACGGATGGAAGCGCCTCTGGCTGATCACGACCAACGACAACACCGACGCGCTCCGGCTCTACCAGCGGGCCGGATGGGACTGGGTCGGCTGGCACCGGGACGCCGTGACCGAGGCGCGGTCCTTGAAGCCCGAACTGTCCGAGAACGGCGCGCACGGCATCCCGATCCGCCACGAGATCGAGCTCGAATACCCGCTCTGACAACGGAGCATTGAACAGGCGGGGGTATACACGCACGTCCGGATCCGCCGGGACGCTCCAAACGATCACCGTCCCGGCCGGCAAAACCTCATTCGTCGTTCGAGCCGTCGACGGCTCTGGCAATCTCGGCGCATTTCGCACCGCCTCATCCCAATAACGTCTCTACGCACCCAAAACAATCGCTCCACTCAGTACTGGCGGTAATACGCGCGATCGGGGTGGCGGACCTTCTCGACGAGGATGAACACGTTGTTCCACGGGTCGGCGAACCACGTGGTGTGCACACCCGCCACGTCGGCGACGCCCTCGACGAGAAACGAGACGCCCTTCGCCTCGAGCGCGGCGCGGGATGCGACGACGTCGTCGCACAAGAGACCAACGTGGGTGAAACCGAGCCGCGTCACATCGGGAGGCGTTGGCGAGCCGGTCGTGACCGACGGGTACTCGATCACCTCGATCACGCGGTCGGTGCCGTCGTCGACGCCGACGATCGCGGCCTTCACCACGACCGGCATCGGCAGGAGCTCCCCCATGTCGCGCGATATCGCTTCTCCCTCCATCCGGTACGGCGGCGACAACAGCATCAGGCCCAACACGTCGCGATACCACGCGACCGCGGCGTCGACGTCGGCAACATGCACCGCGGTGTGTGCAAGACCGGTGATCACGAGAAGGAGCGCAGCATCCCGCGCACCCACTGCGCGTTGTCGGTGCCGTTCCAGCCCGCGAGCATCCCTTCGCTCAGGTCGTCGCACCCGTAACGCAACGGCCCGTCGTCGTCGCAGATCGCGTCGACGATCCGGCGCGCGGCCTCGCCGGCCGGCGTGTACGACTCGCGAATGCCCTGACGTCCTTCCCACAGCCGCTCGGCGAGCTCGCGGTACTCGGCGTGCTCGACTGCGGCCGGGGGCCGGTCGGACGCCGCGAGCATCTCGGTCTCGATCGGGCCGGGCATGATCTCGATCACGCGGATCCCGAACTGCGCGACCTCAGCTGCGAGCGACTCGCCGATCGCGGTGACCGCCGCCTTCGACGCGCGATACGTGCCGAGGAACGGCACCGGCGCCAGCGTCGACGACGACGTGATGTTGCAGATCACTCCTCCACCGGCGGCGCGCATGATCGGCACCGCGCGCTTGGTCACCTCGACCAACCCGAACACGTTGGTCGCGAACAGACGTTGCCACGACTCGAGCGGCATGTACTCGACGGGGAGGTTGTCGCTCTCGACGCCCGCGTTGTTGACGAGCACGCGCAAGCCGTCAGGAAGCGCGATGCTCGACGGGTCGGTGACGTCGAGCCGCTCGACCCGAATTCCCGATGGCCCCAACCCTGAAAGGCCCAACCCTGAGAGGTCGTCGCCGTCGGCGGTATTTCTCATGGATGCGACGGTGTCGAAGCCACGCGCGGCAAGCTCGATCGCGACCGCGCGCCCGATACCACGACTCGCGCCGGTCACCACCGCAGTGCCCTCGGGTTCCATGCGCGATAGCGTGCCACGTCTCGCGATGGACCTGCGCTTCACCGCCGATCAGGAACGCTTTCGCGCCGAGGCGCGGACCTGGCTCACCGATCGTCTCGACGGTCGGTTCGCGGTCGTACGCGGGCGCGGCGGCCCGGGCGACGAGCACGAGCTGTTCGCAGAACGCCTCGAGTGGGAACAAGAGCTCGGTCGCGACGGATGGATCGGATTGGGCTGGCCGGCCGAGTATGGCGGCCGGGGCGCGACGCTGCTCGAACAGGTGATCTTCTACGAGGAGTACGCCCGCGCCGGTGGGCCGGGACGCGTCGGCATCGTCGGCGAAGGTTTGCTCGGCCCGACGATCGTGCACTTCGGCGACGACGCGCAGAAACGCCGGGTTCTGCCGGGAATCCTGCGCGGCACCGAGATCTGGTGCCAGGGCTACTCGGAGCCCGACGCCGGCTCCGATCTGGCGAACGTGCAGACCCGCGCCGACCTCGACGGCGACGAGTGGGTGATCCACGGCCAGAAGGTGTGGACATCGCTCGCGCACTGGGCCCAGTGGATCTTCGTGATCGCGCGCACCGACCGCGCCGCGCCCAAGCACAAGGGTTTGTCGTACCTGCTCGTTCCGATGCATCAGCCCGGACGCATCGAGATCCGCCCGATCGTGCAGATCACCGGGCACAGCGAGTTCAACGAAACGTTCTTCGACGGTGCGCGCACCGCGGCCGAGAACGTCGTCGGCGAGGTGAACGCGGGGTGGCGGGTGGCGATGGGAACACTCGCCTTCGAGCGCGGCGCGTCGACGCTGGGTCAACAGCTTTCGTTCGAGAACGAGCTTGTGACCATCACCGACCTGGCGCGCGCCGGGGGCCTCGCGAACGATCCAGTGTTTCGCCAGCGCCTCGCCGACGCGTGGATCACGCTTCGGGTAATGAGGTTCCACGCCCTGCGCACGCTGCCGATGCTCGAGCACGGCACCGTCGATCCGGCCACTGCGATCCACAAGTTGCTGTGGGCGTCGTTCCACCGCGGGTTGGGCGAGCTCGCGATCGACGTGCTCGGTGCGAAGGCGATCGCCTCCGAAGACGGCGACGACCGCTTGACCCGTCTCTTCCTCTACTCGCGCGCCGACACCATCTATGGCGGCTCGAACCAGATCCAGCGCAACGTGATCGGCGAGCAGGCCCTGGGGTTGCCGAAGGAGCCAAGATGACGAACCCTCCCCCTTCCCCTCCCCCGCCCGTACCCAAGCCGCCCGCATATCCATCCGGGCGCGGTCTGCTCGCCGGGAAGACGGTGCTGGTCACGGCCGCGGCCGGAACCGGGATCGGGTTCGCGACCGCGAAACGCGCGGTCGAGGAGGGCGCGCGCGTCGTCGTCAGTGACATTCACGAACGCCGACTGCGGGAGGCGGCCGAGCAACTGGGCGCGGGCGCGCACGCCGCGCTCGGCAATGTCGCCGTCGAGGACGACGTGCAGCGTCTCGTCGCCGAAGCCGTCGACTTCGGCGGCGGGCAACTCGACGTGCTCGTGAACAACGCCGGGCTCGGCGGAACCGCCACGCTCGCGGAGATGACCGACGAGCAGTGGTTCTCGGTGCTCGACGTGACACTCACCGGCACGATGCGGATGACGCGCGCCGCGCTGCGGCACATGGCCGAGAAGGGCACGGGCGCGATCGTGAACAACGCCTCCGTCGTCGGCTGGCGGGCCCAGGAGGGGCAGGCGCACTACGCGGCCGCGAAGGCGGGCGTCATGGCGTTGACGCGGTGCGCGGCCATTGAAGCCGCACCGAACAATGTGCGGGTCAATGCGGTGGCGCCGTCGCTCGCGATGCATCCGCATCTCGCCAAGGTGACGACGGACGAGTTGCTCGCCGAGCTCGAGACGCGCGAAGCCTTCGGGCGTGCCGCCGAGCCCTGGGAGGTCGCGAACGTGATCATCTTCCTCGCAAGCGACCTTGCGTCCTACATGACCGGCGAGATCGTCTCGGTCAGCAGCCAGCACCCGTGAGCAGGTCCGACGCTCGCCGCGAGCCCGGCGAAAGCTTGCGCCGGGCGGCGTCGTTCGCCGCCGACTGCAGCAGCGCGTTCACCGGAGCCGTGACCCCGTGCAGCCGCGCGAGCAGCGCGATCTCGCCGTTCAGGTAGTCGGTCTCGAGCGAGCCCGTCCCCCGCCGCAGGCTCTGCCAGGTGGAGCCCCCGCCCCGCGCCAGGCGGGGCGTCAGGCGCTCGCCGCGTCGTTCGCGGTCCTCCTCTTTGGAGGCGAAGTCGATGCCCGCCGCGCGCAACACCGCCGCGCCTTCGCGCCGGGCGAGCCGGCCGAGTGCAGTCGCGTCGTCACCCGGTGCGCACAGCGCTTCCACGACATTGGCAAGGTTCATGAGCAGCTTCGCGTACTTCCACCGCATGACATCGGGCCGCGGGATCGATTCGAACGTCGCGCCCGACAGCGCGGCCGCCACCGCGAGCGCGGTGTCGTCGAGTCCGCTGGGATAGCGGCCGATGTCGAGCAGGCCGGTGACGGGCGCCGACGACGCGGCAACGAGCCCGGGCTCGACGTGCTCCGCGGGCAGCATCACGCAGATCGCGTAGACATGCTCGAAACGTCGCAACGCGATGCGCTCGTTCTCCACGCCGTTCTGCACGCACACCACAGGTACGGCGGAGCCGACGGCCGCCGCGAGCGCGCCGAACGCACCGGTCGAGTCCTGTGACTTCGTGGTCACGAGGACGACGTCGTCGGCGCGCCAATCGATGCGCGCGGGATCGTCGACGACCGGGATCGGGAGCGTCACCTTGCCGTCAGGATCGACGAGCCCGAGTCCGTTGTCGCGCACGGCCTCGAAGTGCGCGCCGCGGGCGATCGCGACGACCTCATTGCCGTGCTCGAACAAGCGCGCCGCGATCACTCCGCCCACCGCCCCGGCACCGAAGACGACGATTCGCATCAGTCGCGCACGGTCCCTTTCGCCGCGTCGATGTACGCGGGTCGTTCACCGCCGCCGTGCACGAGCACGCTGGCGCCGGTGACGTAGCGGGCCAGCGGCGATGCGAGGAAGAGGCATACGTCGGCGACGTCGGTGGGGTCGGCCATGCGCCCGAGTGGCACCGTCGCCCCGACCGCCTCGATCCCCGCAACATCTCCGTAGAAGAGGTGCGCCTGCTCGGTGACGACGAGACCGACGACCACGGCGTTGACCCTCACCTTGGGCGCGAACTCCACCGCCATCGTCTGCGTCGCGTTCAGCAAGCCCGCCTTCGCGGCGCCGTAAGCGAGCGTGTGCGGCGACGGGCGGACACCGCTGACGCTCGCGATGTTGACGATCGTCCCGCCCTGCTCCTGCCCTTGCATCGCCGCGTTTGCCCTCTGCGCGAACACGATCGGCGCGGTCAGGTTCAAGGCGATGATCCCGGCGCTGAACCGAGGCGACGCAGTCGCGGAGTCGGCCGGTGGCGAGCCACCCGCATTGTTCACGAGGACGTCGACGCGCCGGAACCGTCGCATGCAGTCCTCGATCACCGCGTCGATCTGTTCCGGCTCGCGGACATCGGCGGCAATGAAGGCGACTCCGGCAGGAAGCGACTCCGGCTCGTTGCGACAGCAGACGAGCACGTGCGCGCCGGCCTCCGCGAAGCGTTGCGCGATTCCGCGTCCGATCCCGCGACAACCACCCGTGACGATCACAGCCCGACCGTCGAAGCGAAGATCGTCCATCGGCCGGGCATTCTGGCACTCCTGCGCCCACTGGCTGAAACGGGTCGACGGCCGGACACCGTCGGAGCGGCGACGTTGGACATCATGCGCGGCGATCGGTCAGCCCACGCTCACCTACGGTTCGCGTCGAGTTCGCGGTCACGCCGCTCGCTCGCAACGCAGGCCGACGAAGCTGGTGACGGGGCAGACGAGAGGAGGCATGAGGAGCCATGAGGAGCCATGAGGAGCCATGAGAGGTATGACTCGATGATCAGGCTCGACTGGCATACGTTCGTGCTGCAGCGCCGAATCAACAGAACGTCCGTCAACGTGATGCTCACGATCACCAACGCGGCCGTATTCGGCACGGGCAGCGTTGTGTCCGGCGATCGCGACGGAGCGCTGCGGCTCGACGAACCGTTCCGCCGTGTCGACACGTACCCGGAACCTGTCTGGCGCGCCCGCGCACGACTGCTCGGCCGTCACGGGCGACAGCTCGCGCCCGTCGAGATCGAGATCAGCCCGTGGTCAACACTCGACACGCAGCTGCTCCTTCGGCCCCAGGTGAGAAATCCCTACCGTTGGTCGGGACGACGGATGCGACGCTATTTTGCGCACGCCCACCGCCGGGTCGACGACCTCACGCAGCTTCTCTGGTCGACGACTCTCCCCGACCGAGACCAAACCCGTCGAGCCGACAACGCGGTGGTCTGACCGGCCCGAACCTCACCCACCCCCGAAACCTCGGCATCAGCGGGGCCGGAATACCATCTGCCACCCGTCAGAATCGAGCCGCGAGTGGTTCCGGACAAACGCGTCACCGTCGACGAGATCGCGGCCGAGGTCGACGACGGCATGACCGTCGGCATCGGGGGTTGGGGCTCGCGGCGCAAACCGATGGCCCTGGTGCGCGCGCTGTGCCGGTCGTCGGCGAAGGATCTCCGCATCGTCTCGTACGGCGGCCCCGACGTCGGGCTGTTGTGTCGGGCGGGCAAGGTTCGCGAGGTCGGCTACGCGTTCGTGTCGCTCGACTCCATCGCGCTCGAGCCGCACTTTCGCAATGCGCGTCAATCGGGCTCCGTCACCACGATGGAGCTCGACGAGGGCATGTTCCTCCTCGGGTTGCAGGCCGCGGCCTGGCGCGTGCCCTTCCTGCCGACGCGCGTCGGCCTCGGCTCCGACGTGATGCGCTTCAGTCCGTCGCTGCGCACGATCCGGTCGCCCTACGACGACGGCGAGGAGCTCGTGGCGATGCCCGCCCTGCACCTCGACGTCGCGCTGATACACATGCACCGCGGCGACCGCGGCGGCACCGGCCAGTACTTGAACGTCGACCCCTACTTCGACGACCTCATGTGCATGGCCGCGACGCGCCGGTTCATGAGCGTCGAGCGCATCGTCGACACCGCCGATTTCCTCGCAGCCGGACCGGCG
>JALYLU010000100.1:0-6320 GCA_030774075.1 Actinomycetota bacterium
GCATTGTTGGCTCCGTGGCACTTCCTGTTCGCCAGAGGCCGCTACGTCGCGATCGACCGCATCGAATAGCGCCATAGCCGCCGATCCGCGCTCGCCGTGACGACCGCGATCGGGCAAGATGCGCGACCTCGTTGCTGAGGAGCCGACCATTTGGATAACGGTTTGGAGTTCGAGACAACGGACCAAGTGTCGATTCGATTCTGGTGCATGGGAACTGGTTGGCCGATCTACGTGTGTCATGGCGGACCACTCGGTACTCATAAGGCGTTGGCTGGTGATCTCGCCGCGCTCGAAGACGAGTTCACGCTGGTGTTCCACGATTACCGAGGCAGCGGCGCTTCCGCGTTCGGGGCACCGGAGACTTATGACTTCGCGCACCTCGCCGACGACCTCGAACAGTTGCGTGATCACCTTGGACACGAGCAGATCGACGTGCTTGCTCATTCCATGGGGGTACCGGCTCAAGGAACACGCGGATGGGACTGCCGTACGTCGAAGCTCTCACCACGAACAGGTTTGACCCGTTCAGGGACAAGGACGAATGGGAAGTGGTGAAGAAGGCGCAGCGTCGACGGCTCGTCGGGCTCATACCGCCGCCCTTCGAACCCGTTGGAGAGGTGGCGTGGGATCTTGGTACCGACTGCGACAACCCCCTTTCGCCAGGTCAGCGGCACTGGTGGTTTCGGCTACATCACACTCGCTCGTAGGTCGGGGTACTGCATGTTGGACGGACGGTACAGCGTCACGACAAAATCCGTGTGTGACGCGTTATGCGAGCAGCGCTGTAGCCACCGCGCACTGGAACGTCATCTTGACCCGCGGCGTACCGTCGAAACCGGGGCTGTGCTGCCGCCCCCGCCGTGGTTCCGTTACCGACGGCTCGCGGTGGTGCAGCCTCCGCTTGACGGAGTAGTCCCCACGTATCGCGGTGAGGACACGTGAGCAATGCGGGCATCGTCTACCCGCTTCGGGAGCGGGCGGGTTGACGGACGGCCTCCGCCGCTACGACTCACTCGGTAGCCCGCTCATCGGCAGTGGCTCAGTTTGTAACCCGCGGTCGACCGTTTCGCGACGATGCCCTCTGGCTCTCGCCGGGGGCATCGTCAGCGGCACACTGTCGCTAACTCGACGGTAGGCCCGGCGCGCCAGGGTCCACAAGACCCTCGCGCCTGAAATCGCGACTGCGCTCCGACGCGGAGTCGAGCGGTCGCTACTCGCGACTTGACACGGTGGCGCATGGTTGCGGTCGGCGAGTTATCTCGCCGACGTGCGACGCCTCCTCGTTGCTCACATCGTTCGTCCCCGTGCGGTCCCGACTCGTTCGGGAAGATCGGGGCGACGCGCCATGGTCAGCAAAGTGCGCCCGCTTCGCACGCACGACCACGATCAATGAGTCGCCGGGAGTCGATATCCAACGCGCATCTCCCGAGCGGACGGTCGCGAGAAAACGCGGCTCGACACGCGGCCCCCGCGTGGGAGGTGACAGAACAATGGAACGTTTCTCAGATCACACATCGCGACTGGGCCTCTCGGTCGGTACGTCGGTCGAGGTCCGCGTGAGCGGTGAGCGAACAATGGAACGTCTCTCAGATCACACATCGCTACCGGACCTCGCGCCCGGTACGTCGGTCGAGGTCCGCGGTCATTTCCGCGGGGAGTGGAGTCGCGGATTTGAGGTCGCCGACACGACACACGACGGCTACTGGGTCCGCCGCCTATCTGATCGCTATCTCCTGCCCATAGCGTTCCTGGATCATGACGTTCGTCGCGTGAGTTGACCCGGTGTCAGCCTCGCTTCGGATCGCAACACTCGCGTCGCTCGTGCAGAACGGTGAGCCCGCTCCGAACCGCCGAGCCGTGCTCGACCGGGCAGTCCCGAACGCCCCGGTACGTCACGCTGGGTCTTGTGCCAACCGACCTCGGGACGTTGTGCTGTTGGTTGGTCCGCGATGACAGCCGACGATTCTCCGGTGGACGAGATCTCCAGTGCCGGGCTGAGCCGAAGGAGTGTTTGGCGTTGCTCGCGACGACGGAGTTCGGGCATCTCAAGGTGGCTGATGGAAGTGTTTGACGACACCTTCATTCCGCCCGGCCTCAGCGACGTGTGGGCCGCGGGTCGTCATTGCCCGCGATGTGTCTGGCCGCACCTTCACCCGGTCCGGTCGCTTGACCAACCACACTTGCTGTGCGAGTCGTGCGGACACTGCTGGCGAGTCGAACACGGCCTCTTGCGGGCCGTCGATCCGCTGTCATGTCACGGATGCGCCACCCGACCAAAATCGGAATGCATCGAACTGTTGCAGAGCACATTCCCTCGCTTCGGAGCCGGAACACCTACCGACGACGAATCCGCATAAGAGCCTTCCCGACGCCCGACGCGGCGCCGCGTGTGGGTCGGTGCTCGGTTTCGAGTGTTTCCGTTCCCGTCTCGACACCTCGTCCGTCGCTCATTCGAGACGAACGAACGATGCGGCCCCACGGAGTGTCTCGATACCGCGGTGGGTATGAAGAGCGCTGTGGCATGGCGCTTCGAGCGGACGATCGATGATCACGCCGACGCGCTCGCCGAGGTTCGAGGCGATTTGCGTCGTCAACTTCCGCTGGGCAGGCCGAACTACGACGACGTGGTGCTCGTGGTTTGGGAACTGGTCTCCAACGCCGTTAGGCATGGCGACGCGCCCATACGTCTGGTCGTGGTGGGCTCCGAAGGTCGTATGCGTATCGAGGTGACCGACGGTCGCACTGATATGGGAGTCGTGGATAGCGAGTCGCGCGGGCTCGTTGTTGTGGCGCACCTCGCGACGGATTGGGGTGTGAGCCCCTCGGACGTGTCTGGCAAGGTCGTATGGGCCGAACTCGCCTTGGCTAGATCTCTTGGGGGCGGAGCCCCCAAGAGATCTAGCGGCCCGGATTCGACCAACGTCGCCCGCACTAACTGTTCGCAGCGTCTTCGTCGAGGAGGTACTCAGCTCGGGCCGCGGTGAGGAGTCGCCGCGCCGCCTGGGACGGATTCCGAAGCACCAGTGACCCGCCGTCGGCGGTGAGCATCCCTCGCGCCTTCACCAAGACCTTGAGGCACGACGAGTCCATGAACTCCACGCCGGAGAAATCAAGAACAATCGTCTGGTCGGGCGCGAGGTAGGGTTCGATGGCGTCTCGTAGCCGTTCGCAGGTCACGAAGTCGATCTCGCCGCGAACGTGAATGACCGTCGCGCCGTCAATCTGCGTTACGTCGGTCGCGAAGCCCCCGTCCACGACCCTGAACGGTAGCGGTCGAGGCGTAGTTCGGCAATGTCCGTTGCGAAGCACGGTCAGGCTCGATGCGAGTGATGTGGTCGCCGGTTACTGCGGCGCCGATGTTGGTACCTCGGCCCACAAGTCGATCGTCCCGTCGGCGTTGCGGCGGCTGCCGAACGCAAGGGTGAGAGATTGCAGTACTCGCTCGCGAAGACGAAACGGCTCGTCGCGAAGATCCACAGGCCCGGCGCAACGGACCCGAACGCTGATGAGCCGAGCGAACCTCTCGACCGTGATGACGATCGGTTGCCCCGCATTCGATTCGTACGCTGCGCCGAGGAGCTCGCAGACAACGGCTTCCACGACTACAACGTCTTGTTCCGCGTAGTGCCGGTCGTGTAGTTCGTCGCGGACCACTTGCCGCGTCCGCCCAACGCGGCGTGGTGATTCGACGTGCAGTTGCAACATTGGGGAACGATCCCCTTACGGCTGCACCGAATTATGGGTCCGGGTCACCTAGGCAAGGTCGTGGCGAAGACGCCGCCGTAGCCGCCGGTGGGCGGGCGCCTCGACGGGCGGCAACGCCTTCGCATTTCACGGTATGCCCGACTGGGCCATCAGAAGTCGCGGGGACTGGTGAACCTCCCTCGTCGGGGCCGTACGCGTAGCCTCCAAGCCGTGCAGGGCCCAGATCGATGGGCTCTGTTGCTTTGAGTTCAACATGGCCGCGCGAGACCGGGTTGCGGTCCGGGTCTCGTTAGATGACTCGGGCGAGTTCGGTGAACGCGGCCGCGACGCGCCGACGGGCGCGCGCGTCGATGCCAAGTTCGTAGTGGCCGCGCCGAATGTTCTGCATGAACGCGTGACCTCGCATGACCACGCGTGCGCTGTGGTCGTGTTTGAGGCCGCGCATCGGGCGGAGCCGGGACTTGAGCCGCCCGTGGTCGGCCTCGATCCGGTTGTTCGCGTACTGGGCGGTGTCATGGAACGCGGCAGGCATGAGCTCATCGACGACAGTCAACAGTGTCCAGGCCCGATGCGTCGGGTGCGGTGCGGACACGTTCAACCTGATCGACCTCGGGCCGATGCATTCGGTCGGCCGAGACATCATCAACTCCGACGGAACGGTAGTCGCCTAGTTGCAGCTACGCGCGTCGCTGTGTCCGGCGGGTGAGAACTTCTAGACCACTGGACGCCGCACACGTTGCACCCGTCGAGCCTCCACACCCAACAGCGAACCGGGTCGCCTTCATGGCGTAGTTCGCGGCCGCGACAGCTGTCGTGTTCGTCGTCCTCGCTACACCCTGCGACTGTGCGGTCAGTGTGAAGGATCGGCGAACCCGGACAGTTCGACACACTGTGACGGTACAGACCGAGTGCGCCAGCCACACCGACGACGCCTCAAGCGCGGAGCCCGCGTCGCTTCTGTTCTTCCGTCGCCCACTCGACGAGGTGGTCGTGCGAGCAGAAATTCAACGCGACGTGACCGCCGTCGACGGTCGTCTCCATGGACACGGCGTTCGGGCCGTCGGCGTCGAAGCCGACGCCGCACGACTTGAGATCACACTTTTCCAGGATCGCCATACGAGCGAGCCTACGAGGCAAAGACAGCGCAGCAACGCGCTATGGGCGCGCGGGAACATCGCTGCTCCGCGAGAGCGGGGCGCCGCGCGGGGCCCATGATTACCGAGGCCGCGTCACCGCCGCGACGGAATAGCCGAGCCAGCGTGCGACCCTCAACACGCTTTGCGGGGGAAGGAGAACCCCTAACCCCGGCGTCATCCCGCGAAGTATGGTTCCGACCATCCCGAGATACCCATATTTCGAGCCCGCAGAACGTCACGCGACCGAGCTTGTCGCCGAATCGTTCGTGCGTGAGGGCAACATGGTCGTGTTCGAGAACGTGACCGAGCTCGACGGTCACGTTCTCTCTCGGACGGTCGCGACACATCGCTGCCGACCGAACGGTGAGGTCAAGACAGTCGCCGAAGAGTGATGCGTTTGGAGCTTGTCCAGCGCGTCTTGGAATTGGGTGACCGTCGCTGGCGGCAACACGTGGTCGGTATCGTTGCGATTCACCATGCAATCCAGGGCGAGGTAGGGATGCACCATGAATCCGCCAATGGTGTGCTTTGCTAGGGCCCGCCTTGAAGGTCGCATCTCTCGGCCCAGAACAATCCATCGGATTCGACCGTGGAAACGAGATCGGATGAGCAGGCATCGCGTGCTTCATGCCGAGGACTTCGAGGCGAGGCTCGACGCCGATGATGTAGACCTCATCGAACATTCGCTTGGGATGAAGCTCTCTGGGCTGACGCGCGATCGCGCATCGGTGCTTGGGAGCGTTCTGATCGCGGAGGATGAAGGTGGAGCGACAAAACTCAGACTGAAACGACGAGCACCGGACCACTATCAGCTCGAGATCGCGACCGATCAAAGTCGCGTCCCGCGTCGCCGCGTCGAGAAGATGTGGGAACGGACGCTCGCGTTGATCGATCGTCTCCGACGAACGCCAGTCGAGGCACGTGTGCCTTCTTCGGCGCAGCCCCTTACGAATTACCTCGCAGTGATCAAGGTCGTCGGTATCGGCGGCGGCGGATGCAACGCCGTCAACCGGATGATCGACGCCGGATTGAAAGGCGTCGAGTTCATCGCCATCAACACGGACGCGCAGTCGCTGTTGTTGTCAGATGCCGACGTGAAGATCGACATCGGGCGCCGGCTGACGCGCGGACTCGGTGCGGGTTCCGATCCCGAGTTGGGTCGCCAAGCGGCCGAAGGGCACCGCCAAGAGATCGAGGAGGTATTGAAGGGCTCCGACATGGTGTTCATCGCCGCGGGAAAGGGCGGTGGCACCGGCACGGGTGGCGCGCCCGTCGTCGCGGAGATCGCGAAGCAGATCGGCGCGTTGACGATCGGCGTTGTGACGCGTCCGTTCACCTTCGAAGGCCACCGTCGCTCGGTGCAAGCCGAGACCGGCATCCAGAAGCTGAAGGAAAAGGTCGACACGATCATCATCGTCCCGAACGAGCGCCTATTGCAGGTAAGCGACGAACGCATCTCGATGGTGAACGCCTTCACGA
>JALYLU010000100.1:6330-10925 GCA_030774075.1 Actinomycetota bacterium
AGGTGCTGCTGCAAGGAGTACGGGGTGTCACCGATCTGATCACGACGCCCGGCCTCATCAACACCGACCTCGCAGACGTGAGAATGATCCTCACCAACGCCGGAGCCGCGCTGATGGGAATCGGCTACGGATCGGGAGACGGTCGTGCCGTCACGGCCGCGCGTTCGGCGATCTCGAGCCCGTTGCTCGAAGCGAGCATCGAGGGCGCGCGAGGGATCCTGCTCAACGTGAGCGGTCCGTCCGACCTCGGACTGTTCGAGCTGAACGAGGCCGCGGAGATCATCAGCCAGGTCGCCCACCCCGATGCCAACATCATCTTCGGCGCGGTCATCGACGACTCGCGCGCCGACGAGCTCTGCATCACCGTCATTGCAGCCGGATTCGAGCGAGCCGAGGGGGAAAGCCCGACAACGTCGAGGAAACGCGCCCCTCGCAACATCGACGATGGCATCGACGTTGATGATGAAGATCTCGACGTACCCGAGTTTCTTCGGTAGTTAAGGTCGAGCCCGAACTTCCCCTTCCCGCATCGGGAGACCTGACTGACGCCGGACCCCCGATCACATCATGCGGGAGGCGAGACCGGTTCGGACGCTTGCCGGGTATCCGCCGTCGGGACCATGTGGGTGCCGAAAACCCGTCCGGGTTTGCTGAACAGGCATTTCGTACGACGTGATCGGATCAGGAGCGGCGTCGCTCTCCGCCTTAATCTTGCTCGAGTCGACGAACAGCTCTGAGTGCAATACCGCGATGAGTGCGAAACGGTCCGATCCCCGAGCCCGCGCTACCGCGCCAGGGGATGAGCGGAGCGCCCGAGCGGTAGGCCTATTCGCGTGAATCGCGCAGTTCCGTAGGTCCACCACACCGGTCGCCGTCGCTCGGGCAAAGCCGCAGGTCAGCGGTCCGGACGGATATTCGGGATCCACAGGATGGCCGTCGAACCCGAACGGTTGGTACTGGGTCATTTTGATTCCAGCAGTTCGCAGAGTTGAGCGATCGACCACGGGTGCGTTTCGATGCCCGCCGCCATCGCCGGGGTAGTCCTACGACTCGCGGCCTTCGTCAGCGTCTCATGCGGGCGGCACAGGTTGTAGTAGGCGAAGTAAATCGCGATGGCGGCAGCGTGGTTTTCGATCCGCTTGGAGTGCGCGTTCGTGAGCCGCGTGAACCGGCGCATTGACATGCGCATCGTGAGATTCTGGCGCTCGGCGTAGGACGTGGACACCAATGCCTCGTCCGGGTCGCCGCTGATCTTGTGCTTCTGGATAGACGAGCACGTCGCGGGCGAATACTTCCGGGCCTCGTCGCCGGTCGCGCCCTTGTATTCCTTGACCACGATCGCGTAGTCGATCTTGTCGCCCCACAAGCCCCACACGACGGGCTGGTACGGGCCGTAGCCGTCCGTCGTGAGTTGGATGCGCTGGCCCGGTAGAAGCCGTGAGCGCAGGTCACGCATGAAGTCGTAGCAATCCTCCGTGCTCCGGTCGCCGACGAGCCACGCGGGGATCAGCTTCGTGTCGCTGTCGATGGCGGTCCATGTCCAGACGCTCCCGTAGTTCGGGTCGTCCTGGCGGTCCTCGGGCACGTTCTTGTCCTTCGCCGAGACGAAGGACCAAATCTCGTCGCACTCGATCCGCGTGCATCCGAGGTTGCGGAAGGCGGCGTCCTGGTACGCCTCGCACGCTGCGCCCAGTTCCCGGACGATCCGGGTAACGGTGCCCTTCGCGGCTCCGGTCACCCGGCAGGTCGCACGGATGCCCATTCCTTCGACGAGGCACCCCACGATCGCTGCTCGTCGCTCGACGCTCAACCTGTTCATAAGGTCATTATGAACGATGGGTGAGACAGTTTCAGGCGGTGTCAGCCTGACTTTCAGACGAGTTATCGCCGTTAGCGGTATCGCTCGAATCGTCTTCCGGGGCGTCGGTTTCGGCGCGGGCTTTCGCCCACTTGGCCTTCCCGCCGAGCTTGCCGAGTTCGACGGCCGCAGGGTTGCGGCGCTTGTCACGCTTCTCGCCAGTCGCCTTGTCGACGACGGCCCGCGCGACCTGAGTGAAATCCGGTCCTTTGGGCATCCTCTCGGGTTCCTTTCGCAGTGTGACCCGTCGAAACGAGCCGACAAGTCACTTGACAAGATAGCGCGCTACACATGCGGACCCCGCGAGGCATCGCCACTCGGCTCCTGGGCGAATCGGTGCTTGTAAGCCACTTCACCGGAAAGCGCGGCGGACACAAGTCCGTGTAGCCATGACTCGATTGGTTCCGGGAAGGCAAGCCCTTCCATCGCCTCGATTTCGTCGCGCGTGAAGCCGAGCATGACGGCCGGGGTGCCGATCGCTGAGTTGATTGCCGTCGCCAGCCCGTCACGTTCGGGGGTGCCGAGCACATACCCGTGCGTCGTCTCGGTATGGTCGTCGATCGCCGCGGCGATTGCCTCGACCAGACGGTCGGACTGTTGGTCGAGGCGGTCCTCGATGGATCGTGCATGAGCGACCAACCGCATGATCGTCACCGACTTCGCGTCGGAATCGAATGCGAAGGTCCGGTCGATCTCAGCGATTTCGTCGGAGGTCAGTTCAATCATGCTGCGCCTCCCGTTGAGAAGAAATCGTGGTCTCGGCTCGACCCCCGTCTCGGGCGCGCGATCCGAGAGCCCTTGCCGTTTGCGTAGTCGAACTCGACGGGGGTGCCGTTCGTGCGCTCCAGCGGCCCGGCTCCGCAGTTGGAGCAGAACACTTCCTCGCCGCGTCGTTCGAGGTCGTAGCTTCCGCAGCCCGACTTGTCGGACTTTGATCCGTGGTGACCACGCACTCGATCGCTCAGAGCGCGGCGTTTCACGTCGCCTCCTGGAGTGTTTCGATCAGGCGACGTCGATGGATCGCCATTGACCCCGACTGCTCGACCTTCTGCATCGTGTCGAGAAGGGACCACACCTCGTCGCGTAGCGAGTTGTAGGCCATTTCGCGAACCGACAATGCCTGTAATAGATCGCGAATCTCGTTGACGGAGTTACCCGCCATTCGCCACCGTTCATGCGCGCCGCCGTCGTAGCCGGGGCGTTCGAGCCGGGCAATCTCGTCGTGCGGTACGGGCTCGCCGTTCGCGGTGAAGATGACCGTTGCGACCGCCGCTGCACCCATCGGCCCGCAGATCGCCCCGCTTGTGATCTTGTGGGCGACGAGCTTGTAGACCCGCTGGGCGGTTGACGTCGAGTAACCGATCGTGGCGTTGTAGGCCGTCCACGTCACATGGGGTGGCTTCACCCGTTCGACGGCCTCCGCGGCTTCTCGACTCGCTCCGTGGTAGATCGTGTCCATTGCCTGCATGTCGATTCCTTTCATGGATTCTCAAAATGACCCAGTACCGAACGGTTCATGCATGACCTCGCCGCCCGAGGCTTGGACATCAACTAGCCCGACGAAGCCCGGCGACGCGTTCGAGATGAGCACGACTGCGACGCGCCATACCCGTCGGACCGAGGCAGTAAGTGGGCCGTTTGCTGCTTGACGAGAGACTGTTACGTCCATTCTGCAGGCTATGTGTCGGGGCGCGGGGGTCGCCCACGCTGGGGCCTTTAGCCCGTTTTGGCCGGGTCTATTGTCAAAGCGGGTAACCAGGGCTTGTGCCTGTCGGTCCGGAGAACCGCAGGGTCCACGGCTCGAAGGTTGCCGACGGACGGTCTGAGCGGTGCCGGGCCCCGCCTAGGCGTCGCTCGGAACCGCCCGTAGTCAGACACGTGCCGGCTGTCACAGGCAGTTACGCCGTACGCCGACGGCGTCAACGTCACCATCCGTTCTCGCGTCGCGCCGGAACGTGACGCTTGCGCCAGCGCTTCGCGGCTGATGGCGGTCTGCGTTCATCGACGACGATCGCGGGATCCCCACGCGATCAGCTCACTTGTGATTGTGGGGAGGAGGCACCGACGGTGAAGTCACCGTGCAGCCAGTCGGGGTCGGGGTCGGGACCGTTCGGCCACACGATGGTGCGGACGTCTTCGTCCACGCGCACAGAAGTGCTCGCGGTCGCGCACCCGCTCGCCCAACGGGGATGACGACCGGGAGCGCACGGACGGTCCGGCTCATACGGCCGACGCTCGCGCTCGCGAGCAGATCTTGCAAACGACCATGCGTCGCTGTTCCTCCACGATGACGCGCAGGTTCTCTCCGAGTGGAGGGGTTCGCGACGTGTGCCGCAAGAGGCCAAACGTCGCAGCTCGTGTCACCAAACGACCTCCGGCGAACCGCGCCCAAGGTCACCGGAAGCGACGACAAACGCAAGGTCCCGTGCGTTGCTTGCAGTATTGAAGGTGGCGGGCACGCCGTCGCCGGTCGTTCCCGACTCGCGGCGCGAACGGGGTGTTGCCGTTTGCTACGCGGGCTAGCGTCCGCGGACGTGTCGGACGCCTTGAGTGGTGAGGTCACCGAGCTGCTTCAGCAACTCATTCGTAACGCCTGCGTGAACGACGGGACGGCGGAGTCGGGCCATGAGCAGCGCAACACTGATGTTCTGCGTGCATATCTCGAGGGCAGCGGCCTCGAGATCGAGTCCTTCGAGCCGACACCGGGCCGCACGTCGCTCGTCGCGCGGATCGAAGG
>JALYLU010000101.1 GCA_030774075.1 Actinomycetota bacterium
GCGCTCTGCCGCGGCGCCGATGTCGCCCAAGCGGTTCCCGGCGAGGGTCGCGGCGATGGCCGACTCGAGCGCGGCGCGCGTCACGTCCATGAGCCGCTGAGACTCGGCGTCGACCTCCTCCACCGGAACGGTTATCGCGGCGTCGGCGTGCCAGCCCTCGATGATCGCGCCACAATCGATCGACACGATGTCGCCGGCCTCCAGCCTTCGTGGGCCGGGGATGCCGTGCACGATCACCTCGTTCGGTGACACGCACGCCACCGCCGGGAATCCGTGGTAGCCGAGGAAGTTCGAGCGGGCGTTACGGCGCTCCAGCACGTCGCGTGCCGCGCGGTCGAGGTCGGCGGTCGTCGCGCCCGGCACCGACGCGCGAGTGCAGGCGTCGTGCATCTCGGCCACGACCGCTCCCGCGCGCCGCATCAGCGCGATTTGGGCCGCGGTCTTGCGCAGAACCATGTGATGGCCGGCTACGAGAACTGCTCGAGGCAGACCTTGACGAGCCGCTCGAACACCTCGTCGCCCTCTCCCACGCCATCAACTACTACCAGGAGGCCCCGCTCCCGGTAGTGCTCGACGATCGGCACCGTCTCGAGCTCGTACACCTCGAGCCGGCGCTCGACGGCCTCCTCGGTGTCGTCGTCGCGCTGGCGGACCGGCGAACCGCACGTGTCACACACCCAGTCGTGGGTCGGTGGAAGGTTCACGTGGTACACGCGCTGGCAGCTCTCGCAGACGCGCCGCCCCGCGATCCGGTCGAACACGATCTCGCGCGGAACATCGAGATCGATGACGAGATTGAGCGGGAAACCCGCGATCACCCGGTCGAGCTCACGAGCCTGGTGCAGGGTGCGCGGGAATCCGTCGAGCACGAAGCCCCCACCGAGCGGACCCCCCGGCACCATGCACTCCTCGATCACCCCGACGACGATCTCGTCGGGCACGAGATCGCCGGCGTCCATGTAGCGCTTCGCCTCGAGCCCGAACGCCGTTCCCTGCGCGGCCTGCGTGCGGAACATGTCGCCGGTCGAGACATGGATCACGCCGAAGTGATCCGCGAGACGGATCGACTGCGTGCCCTTCCCGGCACCCTGCCTCCCGAGCAGCACGAGTCGGGGCTCTGCGCAGCTCATGTCGCTAGGAGAGGAAGCCTTCGTAGTTCCGCATCATCAGCTGGCTGTCGAGTTGTTTCATGGTCTCGAGCATGACGCCGACCGCGATGAGGATCGTCACTCCACCGAACGGATCCTGGATGTTCCACGCCTTCAGCACGATGAACGGGATGATGGCGATGACCGTCAGATACAACGCTCCGGGCAACGTGATCCGATTGAGCACTTTCGCGAGATAGCGCTCGGTCGGGGGCCCGGGCCGGATGCCGGGGATGAAGCCACCCTGCTTGCGAATGATGTCGGCTTGTTGTTGCGGGTTGAACGCGATGGCCGTGTAGAAGTACGAGAAGAACATGATCAGCACACCGAAGGAGACGATGTAGAACCAGCTCGTCGTCGCCTGGCCGACGAGGTGGTCGTTGATCCACTGGCGGGGTCCGGAGGGCAACACCGTTGCCGCGAGCGCGGGGAACGACAACAGCGACGTCGCGAAGATCACCGGGATCACGCCCGACTGGTTGACCTTCAGCGGGATGTAGGTGCTCTGGCCGCCGTACATGCGGCGGCCCACGACCCGTTTCGCGAACTGCACGGGGATACGCCGCTGGCCGGACTCGATCAGCACGATCGCGTACACCAACAGGATCGCGAGCCCGATGATGACGACGAACTTGAACGTCGACTGCTTCAGCACGAGTGAACCCGAGTACGGCAGCCGGGACACGACCGATGTGAAGATCAGGATCGACATGCCGTTGCCTATCCCGCGCTGGGTGATCAGCTCGCTCAGCCACATGACGAGCGCGCAGCCGGTCGTCCAGGTGAGGACGATCATCATCGCCCGGAGGGCCGTGAAGTGCGGGATGAGCACGGTTCCTACGGGGAGCGAGATCCCCGAGGAGCCGAGCAGACCGCCGTTGCCGCTCTTCAAGACGAACACGAACGCCGTCGACTGCATCAGCGCCAGCGCGACCGTGAGGTAACGGGTCCATTGCGTGATCTTCTTCTGCCCGGTCTGACCCTCGTTCTGCCACTCCTCGAGCTTCGGGATGACGACACCGAGCAGCTGCATGATGATCGACGCCGTGATGTACGGCATGATCCCGAGGAAGAAGACCGAGACCGCGGTGAGCGCGCCACCCGAGAACAGGTTGAAGAGGCCGAGAACCCCGCCCGCCGACTTCGACTGCGACTGCAGCTCCTGAACAGCCTTGAAGTCGACGTACGGCACCGGGATGTGCGAACCCATCCGGAACACGAAGATGATGAAGACCGTGAACAGGATCTTGTTCCGCAGGTCGGCGACCCGGAACATGTTCTGGAGGCGCGAAAGCCCTGACATCACCGGGACCTCATCGGGTCGACGACCTCCTCACCGGACCAGGCAGTGTAGCTAGCGGTTCGTGAGGGCGTTCCCACGAGCCGGCGGCCGGCCCGTAGGCCACGGGAGCGCCAGCACCTCGACCGATCCGCCCGCGGCCTCGATCGCGCGCACCGCGGCGGCCGAGAACCCGTGGGCGCTCACCGTCAGCGACTTGGTGAGCTCGCCCCGGCCCAGCACCTTCACCAGTCCGCGCTTGGCCACGAGACCGCTGGCGCGCAGGGTGTCCGGCGTCACCACCGCGCCCGCGTCGAAGTCTTCCAGCGTCGACAGGTTGACGACGTGGTACTCCACCCGGAATGGGTTGGTGAAACCCTTCGCCTTCGGCGTGCGGCGGTGCAGCGGCGTCTGGCCACCCTCGAATCGGGCCGGGACCTTGTTGCGCGCGCCCTGACCCTTGCTGCCGCGGCCTGCGGTCTTCCCGCCCTTGCCGCCGATGCCGCGCGCCACGCGTCGCTTGGGGCGCCGCGAACCGGGCGCCGGCTTCAAGTCGTGGATCTTCACGGAAGCTCCTCCACCTTGATGAGATGCGGCACGCGTGCGATCATCCCGCGCACTTCGGGCCGGTCCGGCAACGTGTTCGTCGATCCGATGCGGTGAAGACCGAGCGCGCGGAGCGTGCCCCGCTGCTTCGGCTTGATCCCGATCTGCGAACGCACGAGCGTCACCTTGACACCGGAAGTTCGGTTTCCGGTCATGCGACCTCCGTCACCTCGAGCTTGCCGCGTTGACGTTCGCGGTACGCCGCGAGCATCCCCGTCGTCGACACCTCTTCCGCCGACTTGCCGCGCAAGCGCGCGACGTCGTCCGGCCGGCGCAGCGACCGCAGACCCTGCATCGTCGCGCGCGCGACGTTGATCGCGTTCGACGACCCGAGCGACTTCGCGAGCACGTCATGGATTCCCGCGGCCTCGAGGATCGCACGAGCCGCGCCACCGGCGATCACGCCCGTACCCGGCGCAGCCGGCTTCATCAACACCCGGGCCGCGTCGTGCTCCCCGAGTATCACGTGGGTGATCGTGGAACCGGCGAGCGGAACCGCGTAGAAGTTCTTCCTTGCCTCTTCCATGCCCTTTTGGATCGCGGCAGGGACCTCTTTCGCCTTGCCGTAGCCGAGCCCGACGTTCCCGTTGCCGTCGCCGACTACCACGAGCGCGGTGAACGAGAAGCGCCGTCCGCCTTTGACGACCTTTGCGACGCGGTTGATCGAGATCACTCGTTCGTCGTACTGACCTTCAGCCATGAGAACCCAATCCCTTAGAGAGTCAATCCGGCTTCGCGAGCGCCGTCGGCGACCGCCGCGACCCGGCCGTGGTACTTGAAACCGCCGCGATCGAACACCACAGTGGTGATGCCGGCCGCCTGGGCCCGCTCACCGACCAGCTTCCCGACTTGCTTCGCGGCATCGACGGTGGCGGTCGTGCCGCCCCGCCGGTCGGCCTCCATCGTCGACGCGCTGACGAGCGTGCGCCCGGTGAGATCGTCGATCGCCTGGACGTATATGTGCCTGCTCGAACGGAAGACCGCGAGGCGCGGCCGTTCCGCGGTTCCGGTGACCTTCTTGCGCACCCGACGGTGACGCCGGCCGCGATGATCGGATTTCGTGAGGCTCATGGAGGCGCCCTCTGCTACTTCGCGGACTTGCCGGCTTTACGTCGGATGTGCTCACCGACGTAGCGGATACCCTTGCCCTTGTACGGCTCGGGTTTGCGGATCTTGCGGATGTCGGCCGCGACCTGGCCGACGAGTTGCTTGTCGTGCCCGCGTACGACGATGCGGGTGGGCTGCGGCACCTCGAACGTCACGCCCTCCGGGGCGTGGAATCGCACCGTATGCGAGAACCCGACCGACAGATCGATCGCGTTCGGGCCCTGCGCCTGGGCTCGGTAACCCACGCCGATGATCTCGAGCTCCTTCGAGAACCCGTCGGAGACGCCGATCACCATGTTCGCGATCAACGACCGCTGCAGCCCGTGCAACGAGCGGTTCGAGCGCGTGTCGTCGGCGCGCGTCACGTTCAAGGCGTCGCCGTCGCGCGCGATCGCGACGTCGCCGACCAAGCGGTGCTCGAGCTGACCCTTCGGTCCCTTCACCCGAACCGCGGGACCGTCGATCATCACCTCGACCCCGCTCGGGACCCTGATCGGTTGCTTACCGATACGCGACATGACGCAGCTCCGCTACCAGACCTGGCACAGGATCTCGCCGCCGACGCGGCGCTCGCGCGCCTCGCGGTCGGTCAAGAGACCCTGATTGGTGGACAAGATCGCGATTCCCATGCCGCCGAGAACACGCGGCACACCGTCGGCCTTCGAGTAGACGCGCAAGCCGGGTCTCGACACGCGCTTCAATCCGGAGATCGTCCGGCGACGGTCGCTCGAGTACTTCATCTTGATCGTCAAGCGCTTTCCCGGGCGGCTCGGGTCAGCTACCACTTCGAACCCGGTGATGTAGCCCTCGCGCTCGAGGATCAGCGCGACCGCTTCTTTCAGCTTCGACGACGGCATGGCGACATCGTCGTGAAAGGCGACGTTCGCGTTCCGGATACGGGTCAGCATGTCGGCGATCGGGTCGGTCATCGTCACTGTGCGTCCCCTCCCGTCACCATGAGCTCTTCGTCATACCGGGGATCTCCCCGGCGTGAGCCATCTGCCGGAGACAGAGCCGACACAGCCCGAAGTCGCGATAGACCGAGCGAGCCCGGCCGCAACGGCGACAACGCGTGTAACCGCGCACCTTGAACTTCGGCTTGGCCTGCTGCTTGTTGACGAGTGCCTTCTTGGCCATCGATTCACCCCTGCCCGTCGCGGCGGAACGGGAACCCGAGCACGCGCAGGAGCGCACGCCCCTGGTCGTCGGTCTCCGCTGTGGTCACGATCGTCACGTTCATGCCGCGAACGCTGTCGATCTTGTCGTAGTCGATCTCGGGGAACACGAGCTGTTCGTTGAGCCCGAACGTGTAGTTCCCATGTCCGTCGAATTGCTTTGGTGGCATCCCGCGGAAGTCGCGGATGCGCGGGATCGCGAGACTCACGAGCCGGTCGTAGAACTCCCACATCCGGTCGCCCCGCAAGGTCACCTTGGCACCGATCTCGTTGCCCTCACGGAGCTTGAAGTTCGCGATCGACTTCTTGGCCTTCGTGACGAGCGGTTTCTGGCCCGTGATGATGGTGAGGTCGGTGACCGCGCCGTCGAGCAGCGAACGCTGCTGCGTCGCTCGGCCCACACCCATGTTCACCACGATCTTGACCGGCTGCGGAACCTGCATGACGTTGTTGAGGCCGAGCTCATTCTGCAGCTGGGCCTTCAGCTCGCTCTCGAACCGCTGCTTCAAGCGGGGCGAGGCAGTGGTGGTCGTAGCCATCAGACCTCACCTCCGCACTTGCGACAGATCCGGTGCTTCACACCGTCGTCGGCGAAGCGGTAGCCGATGCGCGTCGCGCCGCACTCCTTGCACCACAACGCCACGTTCGAGACGTGGATCGGCATCTCCTTGTCGATGATGCCGCCCTGCATCACCTGGCCGCGAGGCTTCGTGTGCCGCTTCACCATGTTCACGCCGTCGACGATCACCTTGTCGGCGCCGGTGATGACGCGGGTAATCGTGCCGCGCCGGCCGACGTCTTTCCCCGCGAGCACGACGACCTCGTCACCCTTTTTCACCTTCATGGTTACAGCACCTCCGGCGCGAGCGACACGATCCGCATGAAACGGCGGTCGCGCAGCTCGCGCCCGACCGGACCGAAGATGCGCGTGCCTCGCGGCTGCATCTGGTCGTTGATCAATACAGCGGCATTCTCGTCGAAGCGGATGTAGCTGCCGTCGGGACGTCGCTTCTCCTTCTTCGTTCGCACCACGACGCACTTCACGACGTCGCCTTTCTTCACCGATGCGCCTGGCACCGCGTCCTTCACGGTCGCAACGAAGACGTCGCCGATACTCGCGTACCGCCGGCGCGTTCCGCCGAGGACCTTGATGCACAGCACCTCGCGCGCGCCCGAGTTGTCGGCGACCTTCAGCCGCGACTCCTGCTGGATCATGATTTCTCGCTCAGGCTCATCGGGCACGCTCGAGCACTTCGACAACGCGCCAGCGCTTCTGCTTCGAGAGCCGGCGAGTTTCGGCCACCCGCACGCGATCGCCCTCCCGCACGTCGTTGGTCTCGTCGTGCGCGTAGAGTCGCTTCGTGCGCTGCATCGTCTTCTGGTAACGACGGTGGCGAACGCGGTCGACGACCGCGACCACCACGGTCTTGTCCATCTTCGTGGACACCGCGATGCCCTCTCGCACCTTCCGGGCATTCGACCGCTTCTCGCGCCCGTCGTTCGTGGCGCTGTCGTTCGTGGCGCTGTCGTTCGTAGCGCTGTCGTTCGTAGCGCTGTCGTTCGTAGCGCTGTCGTTCGTAGCGCTGTCGTCGGCCATCAGGCCTCCTGCCGATCGGCTTCGTGCGCCAAGATCTCGCGCTCACGCATCAAGGTGTGGATGCGCGCGATCTCGCGCTTGTAGTTCGTGATCTCCGAGGTGCCGTCGAGCTGGCCCGTCGCGAGATCGAGACGCCGCTTCCACAGCTCCTGCTTGGCCTCCGACAGGCGATCGACGAGCGTCTCGTCGGTCAACTCTCGCAACTCGTCGGGCTTGGTCATCGCTACACCTCTTCCTCGCGCACGATGAAGCGCGCGCGCATCGGAAGCTTGTGAATGGCGAGCCGCATCGCCTCGCGAGCGATCGGTTCCGGCACACCCGAGAGCTCGAAAAGGACCCGGCCCGGCTTCACGACCGCGACCCACTTCTCGGGATTGCCTTTTCCCGAGCCCATGCGCGTCTCGGCGGGCTTCTGCGTGACCGGCTTGTCGGGAAAGACGTTGATCCACACCTTGCCGCCGCGCTTGATGTGACGCGTCATCGCGATACGAGCGGCTTCGATCTGGCGGTTCGTCAGCCAGCCCGGCTCCAAGGCCTGTATCCCGAATTCGCCGAAGGCGAGCCGCGTCCCACCCTTGGCCATGCCGGTGAGCCGACCTCGTTGCGTCTTCCGGTGACGAACCTTGCGGGGCATCAACATCGCGTCGGCCTACTCCTCGCCGCCGCGGAAGTGCGGGGTCTCGTGGTGTTCACGCGTACGGCGCTCGATCTCTTCCTCTTCCGCGAGGAGCCGTTCCAGCTCCGGGTCGGCCTCGCCGAGCAACGGCTTCGCGGGAAGGTCCTCGCCTCCGTCGCCGCCGTCGGTCGTGCCCTCGGTGGTCGGAACGGGCTCGCCGTCCTCGGCTTTGCGGCGCCGCCCGCCGCCCGCGCTGACCACCCGACGAACGCCGGGCTGGCCCGCGGTCTCGCCCACGGCCATCGCGGCCTCGCGCGCGATCTTGTCCTCGACCGCGCTCTTGTACGGGAGGATGTCTCCCTTGTAGATCCAGACCTTCACGCCGATGCGCCCGAACGTGGTGCGCGCTTCGGCGAGGCCGTAGTCGACGTCGGCTCGCAACGTGTGCAACGGGACTCGTCCCTCGCGGTACCACTCCTTGCGGCTCATCTCGGCGCCGCCCAGGCGACCGCTGCATTGCACCCGCACGCCGAGCGCGCCGGCCTTCATCGCGGTCTGTACCGCGCGCTTCATCGCGCGCCGGAACGACACCCGCCCGGTGAGCTGGTCGGCGACACCCTGTGCGAGCAGCATCGCGTCGACCTCGGGCTGCTTGATCTCTTGGATGTTGAACTGGATCTTCGGGTTGCCGCTGATCTTGCGCAGGCCTTCCCGAAGCCGCTCGGCTTCCGCGCCCCGGCGACCGATCACGATGCCCGGTCGCGCGGTGTACACGTCGATGCGCAGTCGGTCGCCGGTCCGCTCGATCTCGACCCGGCTGACGGCCGCGCGCTCGAGCTGACGCCGCAGATAGTCGCGGATCTTCCAGTCCTCGATCAGCGACTCGCGGTACTCCTTCTTGCCTGCGATCCACCGTGACTTCCACTCGGTGGTGATGCCGAGGCGGAACCCGTACGGGTTGACTTTCTGACCCATGACTATTCCTTCTCAGCTTCCGGCTCGGCAACGTCTGTCTCGGTGTCGGTGATCTCGTCGATCGGCTCCGTGAGCTCGTCGACGGGGGTGTCGACGGTCACGGCGTCCACCTCGTCCTCGGGCTCCGCTTCCTCGGATTCGGGTCCGGGCTCGGGCGCGGTGGCACGTGAGCGCCGCACCCGCTCGGCGCGTCGTCGTTGCGCGACCGCCGCGCCGCGTCCGGTCGCCTCCTCGCGCCGTCGCCGCACCTCGAGCTCGTCGAGCGCGAAGCGCTCGAGCACGATCGTCACGTGCGACGTCCGCTTGCGGATCCGGAAGTAACGCCCGCGGGCGCGCGGCTGGCCGTGCTTGCGCGTCGGACCCTCGTCGGCCCACGCGAGCGCCACGAAGAGCTCGTCGGCCGGCAAAGCGTTGTTGTGCTCGGCGTTGGCGATGGCCGAGCCGAGCAGCTTCAGCACGTCGCCGGCCGCGTCCTTCTCGCAGAGCTGCAACCTGCGCTCCGCGTCACCGACGGGGAGCCCGCGCACCAGGTCGAGCACTTGGCGGACCTTGTACGGCGATGTGTGCAGGTACCGAACCGTTGCGCGCGCCCCCGGGTTCGTGGTCGTGTTCGCCATCAGCGCCGGCTCGATCGCTCTTGGCCCGCGTGATAACGGAACACCCGGGTCGGCGCGAACTCGCCGAGCTTGTGGCCGACCATCGCCTCGGTCACGTAGACGGGCACGTGCTTGCGACCATCGTGTACCGCGAGCGTGTGACCGACCATGTCGGGGGTGACCGTGCTGCGCCGCGACCAGGTCTTGATGACCTTCCGGTCGCCGGCCGCGTTCATCGCATCCACCTTCTCGCGGAGGTGGTCGTCGATGAACGCACCCTTCTTCAAACTACGCGGCATCTATATTGCTCCTTCGCTGCGCCATCCATGGCTTCGCTGCATCCGCACGGTTACATGGCTCCTTCGCTACGCCACTGGCTTCGCTGCATCCGCACGGTTACATGGCCCCTTCGCCTACGCCAGTGGCTTCGCTGCATCCGCACGGTGGGTATTACCTCCGTGCGCCGCGCGTACGACGCCGGCGGATGATGAGCTTGTCGCTCGCCTTGCCCTTCTTGCGGGTGCGGCCCTCGGGCTTGCCCCACGGCGACACCGGGTGCCGGCCACCGGAGCTCTTTCCCTCGCCACCGCCGAGCGGGTGGTCGACCGGGTTCATCGCGACACCGCGCGTCTGCGGGCGCCGGCCCTTCCACCGGTTGCGACCGGCCTTGCCGACCGAGATCAGGCCGGCCTCGCTGTTGCCGACCGCACCGACCGTCGCGCGGCAGTCGATCGGCACGCGCCGCATCTCGGTCGAGGGCAACCGGAGCGTTGCGAACATGCCTTCCTTGGCGATGAGTTGGATCGCCGTGCCGGCGCCGCGGCCCAGCTTGGCGCCGCCGCCCGGCTTGAGCTCGACGTTGTGAACCGTGGTTCCGACCGGGATGTAACGCAGCGGCAACGCGTTGCCGACGCGGATCTCGCTGCCCTGGCCGCTCTGCACCAACGCGCCGACCTCGAGCCCCTGCGCGGCGATGATGTAGCGCTTCTCGCCGTCGAGGTAGTGCAAGAGCGCAAGACGCGCATTGCGGTTGGGGTCGTACTCGATCGCCGCGACCTTGGCGGGAACTCCGTCCTTGTTGCGGCGGAAGTCGACGATGCGGTATCGCTGCTTGTGCCCGCCGCCGCGGTGACGGGAGGTCATGCGACCGTACGAGTTGCGGCCGCCGGTCTTCGGCTTCGGCTTGGTGAGCGCCTTCTCGGGCTTGGTCTTGGTGACCTCGGCGAAGTCGGACGACGTCTGGAACCGGCGCCCCGGACTCGTCGGCTTGCGTTTGCGGATAGGCACCGTCAGCTCCCGAAGATGTCGATGCGTTCCTCGCCGGCGGCGAGGGTGACGATGGCCCGCTTCTGGCGCGCCGGGGCGTTGTACGCGCCGGTGTTGCGGTTGCGCGAGCGCTTGGCTTTGCGGTTGATCGTGTGTACCTTCTCGACCCGACGCGCGAACAGCTGCTCGACCGCCTTGCGGATCTCGATCTTGTTCGCATCCGGTGCGACGACGAACGTGTACACGTTCAGGTCGTAGCCGGCGTACGACTTCTCGGACACGACCGGCTTGATGATGATGTCGCGCGGGTCCTTACTCATCGTCGCTGCCCTGACCCGCAGCCGAACCACCGAGGCGGGCGACCGCGGTCTCGAGCGACGCCTCCGAGAAGACGATCCAGTCGTTCAGGAGCACGTCGTAGGTGTTCAACTCCTCGGGCAGCACGATCTGCACGCGCGCACCGAGATTGCGCAACGACTTCCACACGACCTCTTCGGTACGGAACAGCACCACGAGCACGCGCGGTGCGCGCGCTCCCCTCGCGCGGAAC
>JALYLU010000102.1 GCA_030774075.1 Actinomycetota bacterium
GCTCTCGGTGTCCTTAGCGAATCTCCGATATACACCGGGGATCGCCCAAGTACATCCACCGTCTGCGGGTTCGCGATTGCAAGCGCGCGTCCGACGCGGGGTTCGATACCGCGCCCTCGACCCGGCGGTATGGGATAGGGCTGAGGCGTCGTTCGGGGACGCGCAAAGTGGGATGTTACGTAGGGCGCTCGACTCGGGATCCAGTACCTCGAGCCCGAGATTCCGGAATGTTGTGAGCTCGGTGGGGACCGTGCGGTTGGGTCGGTGCGCGGCTTACCGTAGGGCCGTGCAGATGGGGATGGCGGTGCGGTGACGATCGAGAACGTGGCGGTTCTGTTCACCGACATGGTCGGTTCGACGGCTTTGGCGTCGAGCCTCGCGGCTGACGCAGCGGACGAGTTGCGTCGCGAGCATTTCTCGATCTTGCGACAGGCGATCGCCGAGGTGGGCGGCACGGAGGTGAAGAACCTTGGTGACGGCGTCATGGTGGTGTTCGGCTCCGCGTCGGCCGCGCTGTCGTGCGCGGTGGCGATGCAACAAGGCATCGAACGTGACAACCGTGCCCGCGAGCAGGCTGTCGGTCTTCGGGTCGGGCTCAGCATCGGTGAGGTGAGTCGAGAGGACGACGATTACTTCGGCGACCCGGTCGTCGAGGCGGCCCGGCTCTGTGCGACGTGTGAGAGTGGGCAGGTGCTGGCGGCGGACATGGTCCGCGGAATGGCCGGTCGGCGCAGCCGCCACGAGTGTCGCCCGCTCGGG
Organism: Actinomycetota bacterium; assembly: GCA_030774075.1. Taxonomy (GTDB): domain Bacteria; phylum Actinomycetota; class Acidimicrobiia; order IMCC26256; family PALSA-610; genus PALSA-610. The sequence continues at coordinate 760 of JALYLU010000102.1, forward strand.
GAACTGACGCTGAAGGGTTTGCCGGATCCGGTCGTGACTGTCGAGGTTCGCTGGGAACCGCTCGGTGGGACGGCGACGACTGTGGTGCCGTTACCGGGTCGTCTCAGCGTGCGTCCCCAATCTGGTGTGGTGGGCCGCGAGGCCGAGATGGCGTCGTTGTTGGAGGCGTTCAAGCGTGTCGTCGGTGGCGAAGGACGCGAGGTCATCCTCATCTCGGGTGAGGCCGGTCTGGGCAAGACGACGCTCGTCGCCGAGACGGCCCGCGCGGCGTTCGATGCCGGGGCTTGCGTGTTGTTCGGGCATTGCGAGGAGGATCTCGCCACGCCGTATCAATTGTTCTCCGAAGCTCTGGGGTATTACGTCACGCACGCCGCCGAGGAACAACTCGTTGCCCATGTGGACACGCACGGGGCGGAACTGGCGCGGTTGGTCCCGACGTTGGTGAGCAGAATCCGCGAGTTACCCCCGACGAAGGCAAACGATGCGGACACTGAGCGTTACTTGCTCTTCGCCGCAGTCGTCGGACTGCTGCTCCAGGTGTCGCAAGCTCAGCCGGTCGTGTTGGTGTTGGACGATTTGCAGTGGGCGGACAAGGCCAGCCTGCAACTCTTGCGCCATCTGACCGCATCCGAACAGGCGACGCGCGTGCTCTTGCTAGGTACCTACCGCGACAGTGAGCTCTCGCGCTCACATCCGTTCCTCGACACGTTGGCCGCGTTGCGCCGCCATCAGGGCGTGTCTCGTATCGAGCTCGCCGGCCTGGACGACACCGGCGTTATGGCACTTATGGAGGCCACTGCCGGCCACAGTCTCGGCGACGCCGCGGTCGGTCTTGCGCACGCGTTGTATCGCGAGACTGACGGGAATCCGTTCTTTGTGAGTGAAGTGCTCATCCATCTCGCCGAGACCGGGGCGATCTCCCAAGACGCCGACGGACGTTGGATCGCAGCAACCACCCTCGAAGAGGCGGCGCTGCCCGACAGTGTCCGCGAAGTGATCGGCGCACGCGTCGGACGACTCGGACCAGACGCCGAGCGCGTGCTCTCCATGGCCGCCGTGATCGGTCGGGACTTCGACCTCGATGTCTTGGCCCGCGCGACCAAGACCTCGGAAGACGACCTCCTCGACGTGCTCGACGCGGCTGCGACCGTGACGTTGGTGCGCGAACTGGCCGGTGCGTCGGGCCGTTACAGCTTCGCCCACGCGCTGATCCAACACACCCTGTACGAAGACCTTGGCCCGACTCGCCGCGCTCGCGCGCACCGACAAGTAGCCGAAGCTCTCGAAGACCTGCTCGGAGATCGACCCGGCACACGGGTGGGAGAGCTCGCTCGTCACTGGTTCAGCGCCACCCAGCCCATCGACCTGACCAAGGCGATCAACTACGCGCGCCAGGCCGGGGACGCAGCCCTCGCCGCGCTCGCTCCCGCCGACGCGCTCCGCTACTACGCCCAAGCCCTCGACCTCTACCCCCAGGCCACCGACCCCGACCCGATCCTCGGACTCGACCTCGCGATCGGGCTGGGCACCGCCCAACGCCAGACGGGAGACCAAGCCTTTCGCGACACGCTCCTCGACGCCGCTCGGCGTGCGGTCGAACTCGGTGACACGGAGCGGCTCGTGGCCGCGGCGCTGGCCAACGACCGGGGCTGGTTCAGTGCCGCCGGTGTCATCGACGGCGACAAGGTCGAGATCCTGGAGCTGGCCCTCGCACGCCTGCCCGCGGACAACCGCGACCGGGCGCTCATGCTCGCCGCCTTGTGCGCGGAGCTCGCCCACGGCAGCCCGCTCGAACGCCGCCAGGCTCTGGCCGATGAGGCCGTCGCCATCGCCGAATCGTTCGGTGACGATGCCATCATGGTGCGGGTCCTCAACCACGTCTTTGTTCCGCTCGTCGTGCCGGCGCTGCTCGAACAGTCGTTGGCCCGGACCGCCGAGGCCCTGGCTCGGGCCGAACGGGTCGGCGACCCACTCCTGCTGTTCTTCGCGGCTGCGTGGCGCTCCTACGCGTCCCACCGCGCCGGGGACTTCGACGAGATGAACCACTGCTACGAGATCATGAGGTCGTTGGCCGACCAGCTCGACCAGCCGACCATGAACTGGGCCCACACTCTCCTGCGTGGCACGCGGCCCCAGATCGCCGGGAACACCGAAGAGGCCGAGCAGTTGGCCACGGAGGCTCTCCAGATCGGCACCGACAGCGGCCAACCCGACGTCACCGTCTACTTTGGCGCACAGCTTGTCGCTGTGAGCATCCAACGCGGAACCTTGAGCGAGCTGGTCCCTCTCGCCGAGCAGATGGCCGCCGAGACTCCCGATATTGCCCCGGGGGTGCTGAATGGGGTGCTGGCCAACGCGCACGTCCAAGCTGACCGCACCGCTGACGCACGTCACCTGCTCGACGAGTTCGCGACCGCAGACTTCGATCTCCCCTTGGACGAGGTTTGGCTCACGGGAATGGTCAACTTCGCCGAAGCCGCCATCGAATGCCGGGACCCGAAGTACGCCGGACCGCTGCTCGACCGGCTCGCCCCGTACGCCGATCAGTGGTCCACTACCGGGCCTACGTCTGAAGGTCCGGTCAGCCACTACCTCGGCGGTCTCGCAACTGTCCTCGGCCGGTATGACGAAGCCGACATGTACCTCGAGCGCGCGGCCGCGTCAAACGAGCGGGTCGGCGCCAAGTTCTTCGCCGCCCGCACAGACCTCTGGTGGGGACGGATGCTCGCCGAACGCAACGCACCGGGCGACATCGAAAAGGCTCGGGACCTTCTCAGCAGAGCGCGCGCCGCATCCGCGGCCCACGGGTACGCGAACGTGGAACGACGCGCCGCCCAAGCACTTCACGACCTCGACTGATCGCTCCTCGATCCGCCCGGGCGGTGTCCCAATGACACGTGCCGGCGACGAGAATTTGCATCCCAGTCGTGTTGTTCTGGGACGCTCGCGGCCGCGAGCAAACGATTGCCCGCTACGGCAACTCACACGTACTTATAGGTGCCGAATCTGCGTTCCGCGGTACGGTTGAAGAGCCAACGGCCAACCCCTATGCCTAACGGCCAGTGTCGGGCGAGAACGTGACAATAGGTATAGGCGTCCGTCGCAGATGCGCTCCTGATCGGGCATCATGCGCGTCGTGGTAGAACAAGGCGACGGCGGGACAACGTTCATTGCAGCACCGGCTCGTCGCGCTCATCGGGCGTGACCCTTGCTGGAGGCCGTAAACGTGCACGAGTGCAGAACTGCCGATCGGTACACGCGACGTTCTGTCGCGGCGAAGTCCCTGGCGACCAGCACGCGGACGGGGCACTATTCGCACCGCGCATCCGGAGTTGGGAGCCACGCATGGGCGCAGAGCAAGAGCAGGTCGTGTTGACCTTTCTGGAGTTCACGAGAGGACAGCAGATCGACGTCGACGGAATGGTCGGCCTGCTGTCCGAAGACGTCTCCTACGAAGTCTTTGTGCCATCACCCCAACGCGTCGGCCGCGACGCCGTTCGTGCGGAACTGGAGCGTCAAAACGCGACCGCCACTGGAATCTTGCCCGGCAGCGAGATCCGCAACATCGCCTCAAACGATCATGCTGTCTTCACCGAACGTATCGAAGTCACCGAGATGGCGGGTAAGCCGCTCAGGCTCCACATCAACGGTGTCTTCGAGGTCGATGACGGGAAGATCGTCGCATGGCGTGAGTACTACGACACGGGGAACGTCGCCTCACAGCTGGGCATCGATGTGCACGACATCGTCCAGTGGATGGAGCTGCCAACTCGATAGGCGATACAGAACTGCCTGTTCGTTCGGCGCTCGCACAACAGCGCCAGACCGGGCAATCTGGGCGGGTTCGTGATCGCAAGCGCGAAGCCTTCACGCGGGTGAGAAGGTGCGCGTCGGATTCGCGAGCGGGCGGAGTCGTCGACCCAATCGGGATGCTCGTTGTGGTGCGTGGTGTGCGATGGATCAGACTGGTCGCCTGCTCGGAGTTCAGTCTTCGATCGCGGTGGTGACGGCGGTGACGAACAGGTCGGCCTGCCACCGCGGCATGCCGTAGATGTCGGTGCTGGACATCGGCGCGAAGAACACGCCGACGAGCTCGTGCGCGGGGTCGCACCATAGATACGTGCCGGTCGCGCCGGGGTGCGCGAACGTCGCGGGCGGGGGCGTCGGGAAGAAGTTCCACTTCTCATGGGAAGCGATTCCCCAGCCGTAGCCCCAGGACGCTTCGTCGTGTCGTTCCATGACGGTCAGTACACCCGGGACGCCGGGGATCTGGTTGGTGACCATCGCGTCAATGGTCGACGGCGCGAGCAGCCGCGCTGACGTGTCTGTGCTGCGGTCGAGGAACGCCTGGCCGAACACCGCCATGTCGCGCACCGTCGAACACCCGCCCATGCTCGCCGCGGGGATCTCGGCGAAGGGCACCTCCCAGGCGAACCTCACCGGACCTTCGGCGCGCACCCGCACGAGCCGGCCGACGAGATCGTCGGGAACAGTCCAATGACTGTCAGCCATCCCGAGCGGCCGAAAAATGCGATCCTGCACAAACGCGCCGACCGGCCTGCCGCCGACGCGGCGGATGATCTCGCCGAGCAGCTCGTAGTTGAGCCCGTCATAGAACATCTCCACGCCCGACGCGCTGCGCAGTGGCCGCTCGTACGCGATCCCTAAGAGCCGCTCGACGACCGGATGCAACGACGCATCCCGCGCAGGGCCTTCGGTGGGGGCGGTGAAGGCCGTCGCGAACTCGTCGGTGCCAAGGATCGGGCCTTCGATGCCCGACGTGTGAGTCAGCAAGTGATGGACGCACACTCCGTCCTTGTCTCCACCGGCGAACTCGGGAACGTACTCGCGCACGGCACGGGTCAGTCCGACGCGCCCGTCTTCCACAAGCGTCATGAGCGCGGTCGCGGTGATCGGCTTGACGAGCGACGCGAGCGGCCACAGCGCGTCGCGCGCCAAGGCGGGCGCGTCGGGTTCGGGGCCCAGTCGGCCGAACGCCTCGTGCAACGCGATCACCCCGCGGCGGGCAACGCACAAGGCCAGCGCGGGATGGATGCCGTCCTTCACCCAGCCCGCGGCGAGGTCGCGCACATGATCCAGCTGTCGCGCCGACAAGCCGGCTTCGGCCGCAGTTCCGTCGCGCAGTTGCGTCACACGAAAAGCGTAACGCCCGAGACTCTCGGAGGGCGAGGACGCGCCATATGCCGATGGGTGCCCCGAGGAAACCATGACCTTGTCGCGGCGTGGGTTACGTTGCGCCGATGAGATCGGCGTTTGTCACGGGGTCAGCGACGGGCATCGGTGAGGCATTGGTGGTTCGCTTGCAGCGCGAGGGGTGGCGTGTCTTCGCTGCGTATCGGTCGAGCCCTCCAGGAAGCACACGCTGGAGTGGGTTGCCGAACGTCACGGCGGTGTCATGCGACGTGGCGGACCCGGCGCAAGTTGTCGCGGCGGCCGACCTCGTAGGCCAAGACACCGGGGGCACCCTCGGCCTGCTGATCAACAACGCGGGCTACGCCGGTTCCGCCGGAGTCGTCGAGGCCGCCGACATGGACGAGTATCGGCGAATGTTCGAGGTCAACTTCTGGGGACCGATGCACCTGGTGCAGGTGATGATGCCGATGCTGCGTCGTTCGAAGGGCCGAGTCATCAACGTGACCTCGGCATCGGTGTACCTGACGATCCCGGTGGGATCGGCGTATCCGGTTTCGAAGATCGCGCTGAAGTCGCTGACGCAGCACCTGCGCATGGAGATGGCCCCCTTCGGCGTGGAGGTCACGAATCTTGAACCAGGTGGAGTCGACACGCCCATGACCAATCTGACACCCGAACTTGGCGAACAACAATGGGGCTCGATCCCCGAGCCGCTGCGCGAGCAGTACCAACAGCATTTTCGCGATGGCGGTTCAGTGATCGGCGAGAACTTCAGTTTGATCCCTCCGGATGTGTTCGTCGATCGCGTGTGGAAGAAGATCATCACCGCGAGGCGTCTAAAGCCGTCGTACTTGATCGGTCCGAAGGTCGCACCGCTGCCGTGGATGCATCGGCTGCTGCCCGCACAGCAGGTGCAGAACATATGGGCACGGATGTTCAAGGCAAAGCCCGCCAAGTAAGCCGCGTAGACGCTGCGCACGGCCGCATAACTGCCGTTCTGCGCTCCGCGGTACGGTTGAAAGAGGCAGAGGGCAACCCCTATGCCTGGCGAGCATTCTCGGGTGAAAACGTGACAATAGATATAGGGGTGCGGTCGTTTAGCCGCTGGGTGACGAAGAGTCGCCGTTCGGCACTCGCATAAGCGTCCCAGAGCGGGCAATCGGGCGCGCTCGCGCCGGTGAGCACCTGCGGTGTGGGCGAGATGCTGCAAGGATGCGCCGGCTGCCTGGCTGCGCGGTCCGGCACGAGTCGCCAAACGGGGGAACGCTATGACGGACGAAGAAATCGAGGCGATGTTCACGCCTGGCCCGCCTTGCTCGCAGCGCTCGGTTGGCGGTTCCTCGGCGCGGACATCGCGAGGGGGTGGATCAAGGTCGAGTTCGACGGCCGGTCCGAGTTCCTGAACCCGGCCGGGCGTGTGCAGGGCGGCATCCTCGCGGCGATGCTCGACGACACGATGGGACCCGCAGTCCTGGTCAAGAGCGAGGGTGCTCTCTATCCCTCGTCGATCGACATGAACATCAGCTTCCTGGGCGCTGCGAAGCGTGGGCGGTTGGTGTGCGAGGGCGAGGTCCTTCGACTGGGCAAGACGGTTGGGTTCGTCGAGGGCCGGCTAATGGACGCTGCCGGACGGCTGCTCGTCCGGGCCACGTCGAGCGTGATGCTCGTCCCGGCAGAGCGTCTCGCTCCTGATTCGGGTCTGCGGGTTGCGCCCCGAATGTGTCGTTGAGGGGCGCTCACGATCGCGAGCAAGCCCGTCTCACCCGTCCCCTTGACGCGACCGATCTGCCGTTCTGCGTTCCGCGGTACGGTTGATGAGCCAACGGCCAACCCCTATGCCTAACGGCCAGTGTCGGGTGACAACGTTTCGTTAGGCATAGGAGTGTCGGTGTCCTTAGCGAATCTCCGATATGCACCGGGGATCGCCCAAGTACATCCACCGTCTGCGGGTTCGCGATTGCAAGCGCGCGTCCGACGCGGGGTTCGATACCGCGCCCTCGACCCAAGCGATCAGGGACACCCCGGAAGCGGGATTCGGGGATGCACGTTCTGTTCTGGGACACGGTCTCAGAGGAGTGTGTGCGGCGTTTGGGCGGGTCAATCGGTGGGTCGAGGCCGTACCGTGGAACCGTGACTCTTGGTGGCGGATCCTGTGATGCGAGGTTTGAGGCGGTGCGGGAGGCGTTTGCCGACCACTTCGATGACGGTGAGATCGGCGCCGCATAACCACCATCGTGCGCATGGGTTAACCGGTCGCGTTGAACGCGGCGATGTACGGCGCGAACTTCTCTCGCACCTCGTCGGCTTCGATGCCGAAGTCGGTCAGCGCGTAGCTGTGTGAACCATGCGAGCCGGGTTCGTGGTGTGCGGCCCAGTGCGCGACGGCCGCGCGCGATTGCTCGGAGAACCCCAGACCGATGCGGTTGTAGCTCGCTGCGAGCGCGCCGATCGGGTCGGTCTGCAGCGACGCGAATGCCACGTCGGCAAATCGCTCTTCGCCGATGCGGGCGCGGAAGTCCATCGCGCGTCGCACGGCCTCCGACCACCGATCGGTCATCTCAGGTCCGAGTTCGGCGGCGTCGTCGCGCTCGCTGGTCCAGCTGCGCGTGTAGTGGATAAGGCTGCACACCGACCCGAGCACCTTGGCCGGGTCGCGATGACTCCAGAGGAATCGCGAGTCTGGATACGCGTCAAGCAACGCATCCAGCGCGAAGAGGTGCACCGGCGTTTTGAGATGCCACAGCCGCGGTGGGCAGTGCCATTGCAAGAGCCGCAGCACGCGCCGGTGGTACTCATACGTTCCTCGCATGTCGCAGTCGGTCACCCAAGCCATGTACGACGGCACCCGTGCGGAACCGTCGAAGTGCACGGTCCGGAAGCTCATTCCCAGGAGGTCCTGGCACTCGGTCGCGGTCGTCGCCTCGGAGTAGTACATGGTCTGCATGAGCGGGAACGCTTCGTTCATGAGGGCGAGGCCGGCTTCGGTGGTTGCGATGCGCGGATCCGTGTGCTGGGTGGCGGCCTCGGGCGGCGGTACCGGCGAACCCGACTCCCACAGGCGTAGGGACCGGAACTGCGGGTCGGCCGCGACGAGTTGACTCAATGCGGTCGTTCCCGTGCGCGGCAGGCCGATCACGAAGACCGGTCCCTCCACCTGCTGCTCTTCGATTTCGGGATGCTCGCGGTAGGTGTCTTCGACCGCGAGCCGGGCAGCCAGGTGCGCCGCGAGGCGGTTGCGCTGCATGAGCTCGCCCGAGTCGGTGAGATCGGCCTCGTCGTTCATCGACGCGATAAGGCGTTCCAACCCCTCGCGGTGATGGCCGTCGCCGAAGTCGCTCAGTCCGGTCTGTTTGCGCGCGGCCGCTTCGAGCTCGTCGGCATCGAGCGTCATCGAGCGAACCGTCGGGTGACCGCGAGCTGGCGAGCCTTGATCACCGCTGCACGCTCGTCCGCCGCCACGCGCCGCGTGTCAGGAGGCAGCGCGGCCGCAACCTCGGTGATCGGCACCACACGCGTCGTCGGCACCGGCGCCGTGTCGGTGCGCACGCAGCGCAGGATGATGGGGCCCTCGCTGTGCCCCGCGGTGTCGAGCCAGTTCGCGATGCCGGGGTCGCGGTGCGCGATCACGACGCGCAGCACACCGTCGTCGTCGACCACGGCCTGGTGACCATTCAGGCTCGATTGGTGACGGCCGTAGTCGATCGTCTCCCACCAGGGATTGCCGAGCGAGTAGCTCCAGTAGAGACCTTGCGGCGGCTCGACCTCGACGACGAGCGCTTCGTCGGGCGCGAGCTGCCACGAACCGATCACCGGACGGTTCTCAGCAGCCGCGCCCATCGCGGTGCCGTCGAAGGGTGGATTGAACGTGTTCGGGCGCTCCGGTCGCGCGAACTGGAGGAAGAAGTCGAGATTCGCCTCGACGAAGTCACCTAACGCCACGAGCTGGCGCGCCATCGCGGCCTGCGGGTCGACCGCGTCGGACGCGGCAACAGGAGGTGGGCCCGACAGCCGTTCGATCGACAACGACGACGCGACCTCGGTGTCCCAGTCGTAGAAGAAGTGACGAACGACGAGCTGTGTCGCGTCGTCAGCGATCTTCAACCAGTTCCCGGGGTGCTCGTCGGCCGAGAGGACGATCTCGAAGTCGCCGTTCGGCGCCAGCTCGATCTCGTCGAGTAACACGTTCGCCGTGCTCGCCATGCCGGCCATCGTCTGGAGCCCCACATAGCGCGCGCTGCCACGGTTGCCCCAGAGCCGGTATGTGTCGCCGCCCCGGAGACCGGAGCCCGTGTAGATGCAGTCAGGGCAATCCATACCCCACTTGAACACGGCGTCGGTGTTCGACGGCCGGACCGCGAGCACCGGGCTGGATTCGCGGCGCAGCGCGTCGTCGATGCCGATCCACACCAACGCGAGAAGGTGGCGGAAGCCCGCAGCCATGTCGACCGGATTGCGGGACACCGAATCGGACAGCACCGTCGCCGACGCCGACTGCAACTTGGCGAGCAAGTGCGCCCAGGCCGCGCCCGATTCGAGGTCGCCGGCGGTGGCGTCCCCGGCCCTGGCTGCTTCGCGCAACGACGACGGCATCCACGCCGGGCTCACGAATCCGGACACGATGTTCCCTCCGAACGACGGGCAAGAACACGGTCTTGCCTAGTCGTTCGGGAGCATAAGGACTCGAGCTGCCGATGTAGTCGTCGAGGGCGATCACGATCGCCCGCATAGCTGGCGATAGGAGATACCCCAGTGGCGTTGTTCGGGGGCGCGCGTTTGGGGGCAGTCAGTCGCGCCGGTCGTTGTGTGCGGCCTGCGCTCGTGGGGTCCCTGTTCGATCGATACGGTTGCGACTGTGGAGTTGCCTGAGACCAAGTACGCGGAGACGACTGATGGCGTCCATATCGCGTACCAGGTGTTCGGTGAGGGTGAACGGGATCTTCTCCTCGTCCATGGGTTCGTGAGCAATGTCGATATGGGTTGGGAAGAC
>JALYLU010000103.1 GCA_030774075.1 Actinomycetota bacterium
AACCTCGTAGTACATCTTGAGCCCGTTGACATCGGCGTAGGGCATCGCTCGGGATGGTATCGCGTGCAGCCAAACACGACCGGTACGTGCCGTTCTCGCGCCTGGAAGCAGACGACATCCTCACGCGAATGCGTCATGCTGCGACGATGCGGTTTGGGCTGATGTCACTTGCTGGGACGCCAGAGGACGTTATTGCCGACGCCCGGCTTGCAGCGGATGCCGGTTTCGATGTGATCGCGACGGCCGATCATCTCCGTCACCCGCGGGACCCTCAGGTGCCCGGACTCGACGGATGGTCGATCCTCGCGGCGTGGGCGGTGACGACGGAACGGTTGCGCCTGGCGATGCTGGTCTCCAACCTGATCTACCGGCATCCGGTGGTGTTGGCCAAGCAGGTGATCACCGTGGACCAACTCTCAGGTGGGCGGGTGGACGTAGGCGTCGGCGCTGGCGTGTACCCGACCGATCATTCGATGGCCGGCGTGGCGAACTGGACGCCGCGCGAGCGCGTGGACCGATTGGACGAGTTCGTGCGGGCGCTTGCGGCAGCACTCGACGGCGACGAGAGCTTCGACGGCCGGTTCTATTCGTTCAGCAACGCGTCGTGGGCGCCGGGACCGCGACAACAGCCGAGGCCGCCGCTTGCCGTGGGCGCAGTCGGCCCGCGGCTGTTGCGCGTCACCGCTCGCCATGCGGACGTGTGGAGCGCCTTCGGAGGACTGGCACTCGACAACAAGGCAGCGTGCTTTGCCGCGCTCGGGGAACAGGCCCGCGTGATCGACTCGGAATGCGAGGCGATCGACCGCGAGCCTTCGACACTGCGCCGGTCACTTCTCGCGTTCCGTCCGTTGGCGCCATGGACGAGCGCAGGCGCGCTCGACGAGATCGTCGAGTTCGCGCGGGAATTGCGGTTCGACGAGGTCGTTGTCTACAAACCGACCACCGACGAAGAGCTAGACGTATTCGAGGACGCGGTCGCGAGATTGCCCTCGCTGAGAGCCGGATGAACCGCACAGCCCGTCACTGGGCAACCGCCCGGTAGGTGCCGCTACCGAGCACTTGTCGGTCGTAACGTTCGTGTATGGCCGTAGCGCGCGCTGGGTTCGTGTCGATTGACTGCGCGGAGGCGAGGCCACTCGCTGAGTTCTGGGCGGCGATGCTCGGGGGCGAGGTCGCGTTCACCAGTTCGTCAACCGCAGATGTCCGAAGCGAGTGGGTTTGGATCAGCGCGATGGAGGTTGTGGACTACCAGCCTCCGACGTGGCCCGGCCCTGACATTCCGAAACAGATCCACCTTGACCTCGCGGTCGACGATCTCGACGAGTCGACGGAGGCTGCGCTCGGGTTGGGCGCAACGCTGTCGGAGGTTCAGCCGCACCCGGAGCTCTGGCGGGTGATGTTCGATCCCGCCGGGCATCCGTTCTGTCTCACGACGCTCATCCCGCCAGAGGCGCAATAACGCAACGTGCCGATGCAGCGCCGACCTCGCGATCTCTTACCGTGACGAGGATGGTCGAGCCGACACCGGACGCGGCGCTGGATTCTTTGATCGATGCGATCGCGACCCAAGATCTGCCGAGCACACTCGGGGCGTTGTCCCTTATTCACGAGCCGGCGGTCATCGGCTCCGAAGGCGGGGAAGCGGCCCGAGGACGAGCGACCGTCGAAGCGTTCTTTCGCCGGATCTATGCGAGGCCGGGCGCCTTCCGCTTCGAGTTCACGCAGCGATCATGGGTCGTCCACGACGACGTGACGTGGTTGGTGGCTGAGGGCACGGTCGTCGAGCCTGACAGCGCCGCACCGAAGCCCTACCGCCTGACCGCCGTCTTCGTCCGCGAGGAATACTGGAAGCTTGTGTTGTGGAGCGGCTCCGAGCCGGCGTGAGGACCCATCCGGGTTGTGCCGTTCCTTCTCGCTTCTCGACAGCGTCGTCGACATCGAGGTCCGCTCGGTATCGATCGTCCACCAGACCGTCCCCGAATGTTCAACCCGCCGCGACGCGAAAACGCCCCAGACCGCCGGCTGTGCGACATCTATTCGTGCGCTGAAGTGTTGGTGGGGCTGTTCGGGACCAACGGCGGTTTGTCGGACGCCTTCTGGGCGGTTCCGCGTGACCTCCGGGGTGCTTCCGAAGGATCGGGGAGATGGCGATGCGATCGTCAACCAGGAGGCGTCGGTGTGACCTCGACGTAGACGTAGGCGACCCGTTCACCTAAACGTGAGTACAGGCGGCGACCCAAGCCGTAGTTCGCCTGCAACCAGCGCTCGGCTTCGTCCTTCCCCTCCGACGAAACCACCCGCGCCGTGCCGACGAACGGAGCGGCGAGCGGCCGGCCGCGGCTCGTGGCAGGGGCGACGCGCACTTGGGGATTGCGGTTGATGCGCTTGACCTTGGCGGAGGTGGCGCCCGTCTGGAAATACACCTTGTCGTTTCCCGTTCCGAACCACAACGGTGATGGCACCGCCTCGCCGCTCTTCTTGTAGGTGACCAGCACGCAGTACTTGTGGCCCCGCAGGTCCAGAAGATTGCCCGTCGCAGCGGCTTCGGCCACGTGCTTGGCCTGCGGACTGCGCATCCGGTCGTAGACGCGGTCGCTCGCTCTCGCCAGTCGCTCAGCCAGGCTCATCGAGCCAGATGATGCTCCGCTCCGGTGGGTGCTGCAAACGAGCGGCACGCAACGCGATCCTCGACGGTCGAGCCGCGTTCACCGACCGCGGCCAACTCCTACATGCGGCCAACTCCTACATAACGCGAGTGTCCCCTAACCGCGCCCCAGAACAACGCCGCCGATGTATCACCGAACTTCGGTGATGCAAATTCTCGTCGCCGGCGCGTGCCGTTCTGGGACGCGCTTGCGCTATCGCCTGGTTGCTGTTGACGATCGTGATTTTGCGAGCGCGGAGCATTCGCCGGTCGGCGGACTCGCCGCGTGTCGAAGCTCGCAAGCGTCGTGCAGTTGCCGTTGCTGCAGCGGAGTGGCGCGATCTCGTGGTGCCATTTTGGTGCCAAGACGTGCTGACACGGGGTGTACGCGAGTGCACTGCGTGATACCACGCGTTGCATCGTCGCAGGTCAGAGCGTATGCAGCGATCGCGTTGGTACGCGTTGAACACGCCCGGGCAAAACAGCCAGGTTCATTCGGAAGTGGCCGGGGTCGATGGATGCCGGCCGAGGGCACGCGGCCTGCCAGTCGACCGAGAGCCGCGCGTTGACGGGTCCTCGCGGGATTGAACCGCTCGACGCGCCTCGTGAAGCCGACTGGTCAACGAGGACCTGCAGCCGCGACTTTGTGCTAACGGATTGCTAACGGGACGCCGCGAAACGGCCCGCGACGGCGCGAGACGGCGCGGACTCCCAATCGCGAAACCGCAGATGGGAGGGCACGGCGCGAACGCGCTGACACGCCACGAATGGCTCTTTCGCGATTTAGGTCCCGGTCTCGAAAGAGGTGGGAGTTCGAGTCTCCCCGCTCGCACAAGGGCTGAAGTAATAAGGGATTTTCGGACCACAAGGACCGAGAAGCACTCCATCGACGAACCCGAAGAGCAATTGCGCCGATCACTCTTGCGATTTACGCGGGCCGCGATTGCAGCGCTTGCACCGTCAGCGCGGCGGCGTGCGTCGTTATCCTTCGTGACCGCCTCCCGAGCTGATGCGCGCCGTCTCGCGTTTGCTCTCGTACTCGCGCCAGGTCAGCCAGGCGACGAACGCGTCGAACAGCGTCAGCAACATCAAGCCGATCGTGACGTGGTAGTAGAGGCGGTACAGCTGGTAGGCGATGAACGCACCGAGCAAGGCGATCATGCCGGGATAGGCCCAGACCTGTTCGCGGAAAAGTGCGATGACCAGCACGACTTTGGCGACACCGTGGCTGAGGAGGTAGACGGCGACAAAAAGGGTGCTTCCGCGTGTGAAGTGGCCGGCGGAATGCAAGAGGTGGCCGGCGATGAAGTCGTGCGGATCCTCGCTCAGCTCGTGCTGGGTCAGGATGTGTGCGAGGTGATTGATGGTGTTGGGCCGCACGAAGAGCACGACGACGCCGCCGATCATCTCCAAGAGGCCGTCGAGACCCTTCAGCGTGATGCTGATCTTGAAGGTGTCGTCGAGTGGCCGCGATACAACCATGGGTCAGTGAACCATGCGGATTCGCTCGGGGTTCGCGGCGCGAGTGATGCGCCTCGTAACTCACTCTTTCGCTAAGTGCGCGGCGTGCGGCTAGTGGGTGTTTCGTAGGCTGCGATGCGTCGGCCGATCGGCGTGTCGAGTGCCCGCTGGACGATGGGTGCGAGCAGTCGATCGGCGAGCGTAACGCCGGCAGTCGCGATGAGTGCACCGAACGCGAGGCCCGCCAGCACGTCTCCGGGATAATGCGCCCCGACGTACACGCGCGCGAACGCCATGAACACTGCGGCGACCGCGGCCACGAGGCCGAGACGCCAACTCACGAAGCACAAGCCCGCGGCAACCGCGCCGGCGACAACTGAATGGTCGCTCATGAACGACGGGTCGGCGCTGCGTGAGATCACCAGGTGAACGTGAGGATGCGAGACGTACGGCCGGGCACGATCGACCGCGTTGGCGATGGGTTGGTTGAGGACAAGCGCGACGAGCGCCGCCCCTGCCGCCCACCCCGTCCGCGCCAACGCCTGCGCACCTCGACGCAGGCTCATCAGCCCGGCGATGACGAGCAGAACGGCGAAGATGCTCACTCCGTACTTCGCGTAGCTGCGCATGAATCCGTGTGCCCAGCCGGTGCGCTGCGCGAAGTCATTGACGCTATGAAACAGTGACCAGTCCATCGGGCGCCGATGCCTCCCCAATCGACAGTAACTGATGTTACACACCTGAATGTAACATGCGCTACATTGGCGATCGTGGAGTGGGTGCTTCTCACGTACCGCCTGCCAACGGAGCCGTCTCGCCATCGCGTCGCGGTGTGGCGCGAGCTGCGCCGGGTGGGCGCAATCTCGCTGCAACAGGCGACGTGGGCGGCTCCCAAGCGACCGGACTTCGTCGCTGCCGTCTCGCGCGCCGTCGATCTCATCGAGCGCGCAGACGGCGTATCGCTGATTTTTGACGCCGTCCCGCAAGGTGACGTTATGGCGGCGCGCCTCGAGACGCTCTTCACGCAAGAGCGGGAACAGGAATGGCAAGAATTCCTTGCCGAGTGCGACAAGTTCGACCGAGAGATCGAAAAAGAGATCCGCATCAAGAAGTTCACGGCCGCGGAGCTCGATGAGGAAGAACAGAACCTCGAGCGCTTGCGGAGATGGTTTCGGGAAATCAGGACCCGAGATGTCTTCGGGACCCCCTCACACCATGAGGCCGACCGGCGACTCAAAGATTGCGCAGAGCGTCTGGAGGACTTCGCGGAACGCGTATACGAGCACGGAGGGGAACGATGAAAACGACCAAAACGCAACTCCTACCCGCACTGGACCATCCGTTGAAATCGGTGACCCTCGCGCAACACGCGCGCACCGTCGTCGCGTATCACGGCGAGAAGATCCTCGCGGAGATTCCCCGCGCCTTGCGCCGGCTCGGGACGCTGTTGCTCGTGCTATCCGTCAGCGTCCCCGTCTTCTTCGTCGGTCTCCTTGTTGTCCTGTGGCACCTCGCTCACTAGCCGGAGCGGCGTCAGAGGCGACCCAATGACGAACGCACGCCGGTGCTCATGCATACGCTCCTGATTGCGCTCGCGATCAGCGCTGCGGTCTACGTGGTGTTCGTCGCCGCGCTGTTCCTGGCCGGTCGGCGCACCGCCGCCAAGGAAATCGCGCTGCTCCTGCCGAACCTGCTCGCGCTGTTCAAGGGCCTCGCCCGCGATCCGCGCGTACCGCGCGGATCGAAAATGCTCTTGATCGTCGGTGCCGTATGGGTCGCCTCACCCATCGACCTCATTCCCGAGTTCATCCCGGTCCTGGGACCTCTGGACGACGCCGTCGTGGCCGCACTCATTCTCCGACACCTGCTACGAAGAGCGGGACCAGACGTCATCCGTGAACACTGGCGCGGTGAGCCCGCAACCCTCGACCGCTTGCTGCGGCTCTCCGCACCGAGACGGCAACCCGATCCCGAATGACAGCTGCCCGCTGGTTATCGATGGAGCGGCTGAGCGCGTCGACGCGCCTGATGTAGATCAGTAGAGGTAGATGTCCACAAGCAAGGCTGCGACGGCGGCAAGCGCGGCCAACATGAGAACTCTTCCGGCCGGCTCTCTTCGCATGAGCGCCCCGAGGACCGCGCTGGCGGCGGCGAGCGTGAACGCTCCCGAGCCGGTGTCCTGCCAGCTCGCGGGGAAAATGGCGATCGGCAGGTCCGTGAAGAACTTTGCCGCGTGGGTCGCGCGCAGGATGCTGTTCCACGCGATCGGTGCCGCGAACGCCGACGCGCCAACCGCGGCAAGGACGAGCGGTCGCCGCTCCCGGAGGACAATTGCGACGACAGCTCCGGCGACGGCGGCGGAGAGGGCTGCGCCGTAAAGGATCGATCCCCAACCGATCATGCGTCGCGCCGAGCGATCGGATTGCGCGATTGTTGTCGGTTGCGCGCGCCTCCGTCGCGGGCCGCACCCTCAACACCGATCGGGAGCGTGTTGGTAGGTGCATAGTCGAGGCTGTCGAAGTCCGTTTCGGGGATACGGCGGTCAAAGCCGATGGCCTTGTGCGTCATCGATAGCGAGAGCGCGACCGCGACGTCAGCACCAATGATCTGGAGCTTGCGGGCGGCGACCGCGACGCGTGTTTGGCAGCGACAGTCGATGGAGTGGATGGCTGCGGTCTTGGCGGCGGAGCCGACCGCGATGCCGAGGTCGATGTCACGGAGGTTGCACGTCGGGCCGGCGAACTCGAGTTCGGCTGAAGCGTCTCGCAACTGTTTGGTCTCGTGCAGGAACTCGGCGCAGGTTGCGAAGCCGCACGCGCCGCAGTCGTAGTTCGGTGGGTACCAGTCGGCGAGGCCGACGAAGAGGATCCCGTCGACCGCTTCAGCCACGTCGGCGTCGCGGAACCAGATCGCTTCGCGCCGTTCCTTGCCTCGGGCGCGCATCCATTCCGCGAGCCCGTGTCGGCTCTCGACGTCGCTCACGATGACGGTTTCCATGAAGTTGTGCTTGCCGGCCAGGAACAGTTGCCCGCCGGATTTCGGTGCTGTGATCGCGGCGGCGGCCATGAGCTTGGCGACCTGTTCGACGGTTTCGGTGCGGATGGTCTCGTAGTCGAGATGTTCGCTCACGCCATTGCTCCGACTTGTTGCTGACACCACGCGTAGAGCGCGTCGTAGACGAACGACGCGCGCTCGAGGAGGCGCTGGTCGTCGGCTTCGGCGTCGAGGCCACCGAGCCCGATCGCCAGCAGGCCCGGCCCTACAGGATCAGTGTCGAGATCGCTGCTGATATCGGCGGCGTGCACGATGCGTGCGAGGCGCGCCAACGCCGGATCCTGCAAGTCGAAATGCTCGATGAGGACTTCGAACGTGCACTTGCCGTCGCGGTGGTCGAACTCGGCCCCGGGCGCGTCGAACGAGTGTGCTCCTTCGCGTTCCGCAGCGGGGAGCACGTCGGTGCTCGGGACGTACATGATCTCGGCGTCGGGGTCAACGAAGCGCCGAACCAGCCACGGGCAGGCGATGCGATCAGTCTTGGGTCGGGCGCGGGTAATCCATTTCATTGGTTTTCCTCCAGAGTCGGAATGGCCTGGGCGAGGCCATTGAGATAGCCACCGACGACGTCGTAGCGGGAGATCGGCCGGAACTCGACCGCGCGATGGACGTCGGAATCAGTCAGCCGGTCGCGTTCGGATGTCTTGATCCAGGCGTCGAAGACGTCGTGGCTGGGCCAGATGGTCAGCACAACCGTTTCGCCGCCACTGACCGCCGGTTCGAGCACGAGCTCGGCGCAGATGCCGTGTTCCTCGCGCACGGCGCGGTTCTCGGCGATCCAGGCGAGGAATCGGTTGCGCTCGGCATCGGGAACGGCGACGGTGCGCCAACAGACGATCATCGAACCTCCAAAGCGTCGTCGTGACGGAGCGGGATCCGTCGGAACCAGCGCCACAGCACCACGTCGTAGATGCCTTTGATGGCGCCGCCGATCGCGAACGGGGCGCCGAGCGCGAGCGACTGCGCCACACCGGCAAGCGCGGGGCCTGCGGGACGGACCAGGTAACGGGCGGTGTTCGTGTACGCGGCTGCGGGCACGCGTTCGGCGGGTTCGACGAGTGTCATGACGTAGGCCTGGCGAGTGGGCACATCCATCTGCCCGATCGCCACCCGCGCAAGCCACAACGCGACCGCTACCGGGAACGTTGGTGCGAAAGCGATCGCGAACAGCAACACGTTCGACGGCAAGTGCGTGGCGACCATGGTCGTGAGCAGACCGAAGCGCCGGGCGAGGATCGGCGCGACAAGAAACGAAGCGGTTTGGAGGATGCCCACCGCGAAGAACACGACCCCGACCGATGCCGCCGAGGCATCGAATCGGCGTGCCAGCCAGAACGCGACGAACGATTGCACCACGAAGCCGCCGCCGAACGCGTCGAGCGCGAACAACGCCGACAATCGCCCAACGATCTTGCGCGACGGTCCCAAGCCCGAGCGTCGGGGCGTTGGTTCGTTGTCGTGCTGCTCGACGCGGCTCGTTAGCCGCGACGCGATGAGTACGCCGGCTCCGGCGGTGGCGACGAGCAGCAGGAACCATCGCTGCGCGGGCACATCGATCCACCGTCGTGTCGCCGATGGCAACACTGCGGCGAGCGCACCGAGGGAACCCGCGGCGGTCGCGATCGCGTTGTAGACGCCGAAGCCGGCGGCGAGCGAAGGCCCGGTCAGCTCTTCGGCGAGCATGGCCTGTTCGAGCGATGTGAACGGTCCGGACTCGACCACCTCGGTCGACAGCGCGCCGGCGAGTGCCACAATCGCAAGGGTCCACGCAGAGTGCGCGAACGCGAAGACGATGCCGCTCACGCCGAGCGCCACGTAGAGGACCACGTAGCAGCGCCGTCGCCCGTGTTGCGCCGCGAGCCGCACCAATGCGAGCGACGCGAGCGCGGTGCCGGCCACGACCGCGGTCAGCACCATGCCTGCGGCCACTCCCGAGAAGCCGAGCCGGTCGAGCGTGACGCCCAGCAGGACAGACGTGAGCCCGTAGCCAAAGGCACGCACCGCTTGGGCGGCCATCACCATCCGAGCGTCGCGCGAGATTGCAGTCAAGACGGTTCGCGTCCGAGCAGCAGGGCGCGACGGCGGAATTCATAGAGCCCGTTGAACACCTCGGCGGTGATGGCGAGTATTTCGTCGTCACCGTGGACCATCGACAGGCCGCGACAGACAACGTCGAGACCAGGTGCTTCCGGTGAATCAAAGCGGTCGTCGGCGAGGTCGGCCTCGTGCACAATGCGGGCGAGATCCCAAAGCACGGGGTCGACGATGCTGAAGTGGTGCAGCATCGTCTCGAAGCTGCAATCGCCACCGTGGTGGGAGAGCTCGGCGCCGCGCATGTCGAACGGCGTGGCGCCGGCCGGCACGTCGGCGGGATCTTCGACGAACACGAACTCGGCCCCGGGATCGACGAAGCGGCGCAGCAGCCACGCGCATGCGGCCCGGTCGACGTGACAGCCGGTCCGCGTCGCCCACCTCACCGCGCCGTCTCCGCATCGGCTCGGTCGAGCGCCGCGGTGAGACGATCGATCGCTCGCCGGGCTCGGGTGCGGTCCTTGGCCGGAAAGGGATCGCGTGTCTCGATACTGTGCAGCTCGCGCCGCAGACGTTCGACGGTGCGCCGGCTCGGCGGCTCACCCGCCGCGAGCACCTTCTCGGTCGCCTCCAGCAGTGAGCCGTACTCCTCAGC
The DNA here is from genome assembly GCA_030774075.1 of Actinomycetota bacterium. Lineage (GTDB taxonomy): Bacteria > Actinomycetota > Acidimicrobiia > IMCC26256 > PALSA-610 > PALSA-610. Next base: position 9,846 of record JALYLU010000103.1, read on the forward strand.
TGCCGCCTCGGTCATGCGCGCGGCCAGCGCGCGTTGTTGGTCCTTGGATCCCGGCGCGGCGGTAAAGGTCCAAGCCTCGCCGCCGGCGTCGAGGACTTCGTCCGCCAGCCAGTCGAATTGCTCTCGGTTGCGGGCGCTCGCCGGCAAGGCGACCAGGCCGTCGACGAGCTGGACCGCGCCGAGTCGTCGCAGTTTGCGCCACACCGTGATCCGCGGCGTGGACGGCTCCCGGGGAAGCCGGTACGCCAGCAACACCCACTCCGAGGCGATAGCCACGCGGGCAGTGTACACATCCATGTTGCAACCGTGGTTGCAGGTCTATAGAGTGCAACCACGGTTACATTCTAGGTTACGGGAGATGGGTCTTGAACTTCTTCGTGTCCGCCGCCGTTGTCAGCAGCCTGTATCTCGTTGTTGCGGCGCTCGAGCAGGTGCCGGCTCTTCGCTTCCGGCCGCTGCGGTTCCTGCGGCCGCACCTCGCCACCGACGTCGCGTGGTACGGCTTGGCAGTTACGAACTCGGTGATCTCGGTGTTCGTGCTCCAGCCGCAGCTGTCGAAACTCGCGGTCGGACCCATCAGCCGGACGGTCGGTCAACTCCCCGCAGCGGTGCGGCTGCTCCTGGCGCTTCTGGTCTTCGACTTCGTCGCCTTCGCGGTGCACGTGGGCGTCCATCGCTCCAACATCCTCTGGAACGTGCACAAGGTGCACCACTCGAGCCTGCAGCTCGACTGGCTTGCCGCCACGCGGGCGCACATGTTCGAGAACCTCATCCGCTTCGTTGCCGCGCAGATGGTCCTGTTCCTCGTCGGCGTCCCGGTTGGGCAGGTCGCGGTCGTGACCGCGGTCTTCGCCGCCTTCGGGCTGCTCGATCACAGCAACCTTGGCGTCAACCTCCGTTGGGCCGAGGCAGTGTTCGTCACGCCGCGTCTCCATCGGCGTCATCACGTTCCAGAGACCTCGCAGAAGAACTTCGGGGCGGTGTTCTCGCTGTGGGACCGCCTCTTCGGCACGCTCGTGCAGTACGACAC
>JALYLU010000104.1 GCA_030774075.1 Actinomycetota bacterium
CCAGCCAGTCTGGCGTTTAGTCCCGATGGGCATACGCTCGCCGCAGTCGACGCGCTCGGCAGCCCGTTGGTTCTCTGGGACGTGGCAACCGGTCAGCCTCGACTAACGAAACCCTCGGGTTTGGGCGTCGACAGATTCCAGGGGGCGATTGCGTTTAGCCCCGACGGCGGCACGGTCGCGACCGGTGCCACGGATGGCGCGGTGCGGCTCTGGGACGTGGCGTCGGCCCAGCCCATCGGCCCGCCGTTCACGCGGCTTCCGGTCATCAACGGGCAGGTCCAGGGCACGTCCGCCAGGGTGGGGGCGTTGGCGTTCGCGGCCGACGGTCATTCGCTCATTTCAGCGACAGTCGGAGAAACATTTGCAGGCACCACCGGTCCGAACGAAATCGTACGCTGGGATCTCAGTGTGCCCTCGTGGCAGCAGCAGTCCTGCACAATCGCGAACCGCAACCTCACGACCGCCGAATGGACCCAGTACGTCGGCACCTTCGCCGCCTACGAGAAGACATGCGCCGACTTTCCGTAACGCGCGCCGGCTCGACGAAAGCGTCACCGACATCGGTGAGAGTCGACCGGCGATTTAACGGCGTTCCGAAACTGGCGTTGAGATGTCGCGGGTCAGTTCAGCTCCATCCTCCCGACGCGACCGGGGAGCCGCACGCGACTCGACGCTCGTGGGCACCGACGACTACTTGGTGTTCTCCGAGAGCATGGAGAACGTCGCCATGCGCGGCGTCGAGTCGGTGCTCATCACGATGACCCTGTGCCCCGATGGCACGACCTCAGCGCCGATCGACATCGCTGGCACGGTGTGCCCACAAGGGTCGTGACGATCGGTGGTTCGCGGCCGACGTCGGTTCTTACGGCGGGCCAGCGTCGGCCGCGACCACCTCGGCCTCGACATGACCTTGGCGCGAACGGTACGACGAGCGCGGCAAGACGAGTGACTCGTGCCTTCAAGGAAGCTAGACCGCGCAGAGTTCCGTTATAGGTGACCGACGCACGTGTTCCCGTCGTTGTTGCTGTTCGTGCCGTCGGGACAGGTCGTGTTGTTCCACGTGACGCCCGTGAGCGTCGCCGTGCTCATACCGGATGCGCCGGTCAGATTGGTGTTCGTGAAGTTCGCGCTGGAGAGGTTCGCGCCGGGAAACTTCGCGTTGCTCGCGTTCGCGCTGCTGAAGTCGGCTGGCAGATCGTTGATCGAGTAGAGGTCGAGGTTGGAGAAGTCGAAGCCACTGAGGTTCAGACCGTGCAAGACGATTCCCCCCAATCCGTTCGCGCTACGCAGATCTGTGCTCGTGAAGCCCACGCTTCCTGTCAGTATCGCCAAGCTCAGATCCGCGCACGTGAAGTTCGCTGCGGTGAGATTGGCGTTCGAGAAGTTGGTCTCGGCCAAGAAGGCGCCGTGCATGTTGACGCTCGAGAGATTGGCGCCGCGCAAGTCGTCCGCCCAAACGGCTGCGCCGGTGAGATCGAAGCCGGAGAGTTGCGCCGCCCCGAACACAACAAGGGCGAGCTGCGGGCCGGCTGCAACACCGCACGGCGGGTTGCTGTTCTTCTGGATGCTGCGTAGCTGGCTTGAGGTCAACCCGACCACACCGGTCAGATTGGTCATCGGCCCGCTGAGTCGTGGACCTGGGCCCTGGTTGGTGCAGCAAACAGTCAGTGGAGAGATGACGGCGTTGGTGAGCGTTGCGTTCGTGAGATTCGCGTTTGTGAACGTCGCAAAAGCGGCAGTCGAGCCCGTCAAGTTCGCGCCTGTGAGGTTCGCTTAGCTGAGCTTGGCGCTCCGCAGGTTCGCCGCGGTGAAGTTGGCGCCGGCGAGGTTCGACGCTTGCAGGAACTGCGAGTTGAGATACGCGTTGTGGAAATCACAACCGTGCCAATCAACGCCAGCGCGAGGGTAACCGGCGCATTGCGTGCTCCCCCACGTCAGCATCGCTTCGCCCGAACCGCATCGAGTTCCCGCTTGGTAGTCGATGACCCGCAACACGCCCTTGTTCGTGCCGCTCGTGGGGTAGCACGCCGTGATCGTTCCCGTGGTGCTGTTGGGGATTGTCGCCCAAACGGCGGCACCGCCGACGGCCAAGCCGATGACCACACCGACGATCAGAACCGCCGGCCGACCAGGTCGCCTCATGGCGTACCCCCTCCGCCACCGAAGCCTGTACCGCTCGGCGGGAGCAGCGCAAGGTCGACGTACTCTCGCGGACGTGGCGACCTGTCCGGGCGGCCTCATCTTCCACGGTGACGGCACCGTCGCCGGCTGCACCGAGGACGACGAACCCGAGCCCTGCCGTGGTCGCGAGCTACGGCATGAGGGCGACCCGGTCCGTTGCTTCGAGTGGCCGCCCGCGGGGTGCGACTACTGCGGCGTGCATTGACCGCGTCCGACCCGCGGCGCTAGACCTCGTGCAATGGCGTGCCACTACTCGCGGTGTGAACACGAGCGCGTCGCGGTGATCCTGACGCCCGACGCCCGCGCGGCGTATCCGTTGTGCGAGGAGCACGCCCGACGTGCCGAACGAATCCACTCCGGCGAGGTGCTCTGGCTCGGCGTCGGTTGCTGAGAGATGTCAGCGCGATGTCAGCGCGTCTTCAATCAAGAGCACAGAACGGCAGCCGTTAGCGACGAACGAACGACTGCCGCCACCGTCGCTGAGCAGGGCTTTCCTCAACAGCGACCAACCGCGACCAAGACGGTGAACGATCCACGGCATCAAGCGCATGCCCTGCGCCTGGCACACGGTGCGGGACTGAAACACCTTCATCATTCCGCCGAGGGAATCTCCTCCCACCACTGACACCACCAGCTGCCGCCCACGAGGATCCGCAGGTTCGGATGCCAGCAGTACGAGAGGTCGGCGTCAGGATCAAGGTAAAAGAGGCAGTTGTCGCACTGATACACGCGGCTGAACTCCTCGAGCGGATGAGCCCGCAGGATCGCTCGATCCATCACGTCCTTCCACTCGAGCCATTTCTGGCTGTCGATCTCCTTCGGCTCGGGCGGTGGGATGTCGTCGCTCGGCATGACGAAGGAAGCTAGCGGGGCGCCTCGCACGGAGCCGGTCCCGGGCGCGTGCCGCCCACGACCGGAGACGCGCGCGCCCCCCGCACGAACACGCACGATTGACGCGCTACCTTTCCTGACGCGGGCGTCAATTTCACGCCGTCGGTTCCGGTAATTGGTTCGTGGGTCTGGAGGAGTGAAAGTGCAGCTCGCGTGGAGCCCCGAGGACGAGGAGTTTCGCACCGACCTCATCGCTTTCCTCGACGAGCACACGCCGGATCAGATGCTCGTCGGCTTCGACTTCCAAGATGTCGATGACGAGCGCGAGCTCGTGCCCCAGTGGCTGCGCGACTGGCAAGCGACCCTGTTCGACCACGGTTGGATGATCCCCGGCTATCCGCCCGAGCGCGGTGGTCGCAACTGCACGCCCGTGCAGACACTCATCTATCTGGAGACGCTGGCGAGCCGTCGCCTGATCCGCAGCGGACACTTCCCCGGGTACGCGATCGTCGCGCCGAGCCTGCTCGAGTACGGCAACGAGCACCAGCAGAAGTTGGTTCCCGCGGCGATCCGAGGCGACACGATCTGGTGCATCGGGATGAGCGAGCCGAACGCCGGATCGGATCTCGCCGGCCTGCAGACGCGCGCCGAGGTGCGCGACGACCACTTCGTCGTGAACGGCCAGAAGGTCTGGACGAGCTACGCGATGATCGCCCAGAAGTGTTTCTGTTACGTCCGCACCGATCCGACCCTGCCGAAGCACAAGGGCATCTCGCTGCTCATCATCGACGTCGACACGCCCGGCATCGATATTCGCCCCCTGCGCCACATCAGCGGTACCGCCGGGTTCGCGGAGGTGTTCTTCACCGACGTGATCGTGCCCCGCGAGAACCTCGTCGGCGGCTTGAACGGCGGTTGGGCGATCACCCAGGGATCACTCGCGCACGAACGCGCGGGGTTGTGGGTCGAAGGGGTCGCGCGGTTCGAGCAGACGATCGAAGGGCTCGTCACGCTCGCACGGCAACAGGGCCGGGCCGGCGATCCGATCATCCGCCGGAAGATTGCCTCTGCGTACGAGCTGGCCGCATCTTTGCGCGCGCTCGGCTACAAGGGCTTTGCGTCGTTCGCCCAGGGGTCGAGCGCACCGGAGCACAGCTACATGAAGATGGCGATGTCGGAGGCGAGCAAGGCGGCGTTCGAGCTCGGCATGGAGATCTCGGGAAGCTTGGCGCCCGTCACCGACCCCGAGCTCGCCGCGTCGACGAACCGGTTCGTCCACGGGTTCTTCATGTCGTTCGCGAACACGATCGCGGGCGGGAGCTCGGAGATCCAACGCAACATCATCGCTCAGCGGGTGCTGGGCCTCCCGAGGCGTTGAAGGAACCCGCCCCGTGGACTTCTCGCTGACTCCCGATCAGGAATTGTTGCGCGACACGAGCCGCAAGCTGCTCGAGCGCGAGTGCCCGCCGGCGCTCGTGCGCGCGCACATCGACGACGCGTTCGCATACGAGCCGTTGTGGCGACACTTGGCGGAGTACACCGCGCTCGGTACCGGACCCGCGGCCGACCTCTGCCTGTTCCTCGAAGAGACCGGTTACGCGGCCGCGCCCGGCCCGTTCCTCGCGACGACGGGGTACGCGGCGCTGACCGGCGACGACACGCAGACCGGCACGGTCGCGCTCGTCGGTGATTCGACCCATCCCTTCGTGCTCGAGGCCGACCGCGTCGAGCGCATCGCCGTTGTATCCCCCGGACCACGCCTCGCGGTGGTCGATGTCGCCGACGTCATGCCCCTCCGATTCGTCGCGACCGTCGACTTCTCGCGGCGCCTGTTCGTACTCGACCTCCCGCAACTCACCGCGCAACCGCTTGCCGCCGACGTGTACGCGGGCTGGCGCGAGCGCGCCTCTGCGTGCATGGCGGCCGAGATGGTCGGAACCGCGCGTCGCATCTTCGACATGACGCTCTCGTACGCGAAGGAGCGCAAGCAGTTCGACATGCCGATCGGTTCGTTCCAGGCGATCCAGCACAAGCTCGCCGACATGTCGCTCGCGCTCGAGCGAGCGACCGCGGCGGTGCACTATGCCGCGATGACGATCGACGGAGACGACCCCGAGCGCGCCCGTGCCTGCCATGTCGCCAAAGCCGCGGCCGGCGAAGCCACGCGCCGGATCTTGAAGGACGGCATCCAGATACACGGTGGTATCGGCTACACGTGGGAACACGATCTGCATCTCTACCTACGGCGCGCGACCGCCGACGAGTACCTGTTCGGCACCACCGGTTGGCACCTCGATCGTCTCGCCGACCTCCTCATCGACTAAAACACGGGTTCCATGGCTGACGATCGGCCCGTACTGAATCAGATCAACCTCGTCGTGCGCGACATCGACGCGATGATCGAGTTCTATCGGAGGCTCGGGCTCGAGATACAGCCGATGCCTCCGCCGTGGGATCGTCACCACCGAACCTTCTCGACGCCCGATGGACTCGACCTCGAGCTCGACAGCCTCCAGTCCGCGAGACAGTGGAACCAAGGATGGCCGTCTGACCGAACCGGACCCCTGATCGGATTTCGCGTTGCAACGCGAGAGGCCGTCGACGCGACGTACGCCGACCTCACCCGCGCGGGTTACATCGGCGAGCAACCGCCGTATGACGCGTTTTGGGGCGCGCGCTATGCCGTCATCAGCGATCCCGACGACAACCCGGTCGGCCTCATGAGTCCGATCGATCCCGCGCGAAGATCGGCCCCACCGACACCATCGACCGAATAGCTGCGATCCGGCACTCGCCCGCCGACCGGATTTTCGATCGTCGATGCCCCTGCGGTCTCAACTCTTCCGGCGCGTGTGCCGTTTCAGTGGGCATGCACCGGATCGTTGGCGCGCTCGCGGTCGCCGTCGTCCTGGCCGGCTGCGGCAGCACCGACTGGAAGGCTGCGAAGGTCTCGCCGTCGGCATCGCCGAAGTCCGCGCAGTCCGCCTCCACCGCGGCGGCCGAGCGTCCGTACGTCGACGCCATGGTCGTCAGCGCACAGGCCCAAGGCAGCGACAAATCGGGAGTCAGCCCCACGACCATCCAGTGCATGGCGACGGCCGTCGTGGACGGCTACGGCGCCTCGGCCTTCGCCGCGGCCGGCATCACGCCCGCCGCGTTGCGCGATCCCAACAGCACGCTCGACGCCTTGCCGGACCCGTCGGACGATCGGGTGACAAGCATCGGGACCGCGCTTCAACATTGCAATATCGGCCGCGCCGTAGCGCTGGGGTTCGCGGAAGGGGTGAAGATCAACGACGCCGCGTCGATTACTTGCCTGGCCGGCCGGTTCTCCGCCGGTCCCGGCGCGCGTCGATTCCTGGTGCTCTCGGTGCTGCAGCGACACGCCGACCTCGAAGCCGCCCATGGCCTGATAGGACTGTTCGCGGGCTGCGTCGATCTCCCTGCGCTTGTGTTGCGCGCGGCCAATGTGCACGTCGACACCACCACCTGGGCCTGCCTGCTCGACACCCTGAAGACGTCGGGCGCGGCGTTGAAGGACTTCATGGCCCTGAAGATCGCCGGGAGCGACACCACCAGCCAAGAAGAGACCCTCGCGGTCAGCATCAACCATTGCCGCCCGGGCGCGCGCACGGGCTTCACGGTTCCTGCCGGCTGAGCCGATCCGGCCGACGCGAGCGCGACGCGAACGCGTCCTGCGCCTTGGTGACGCCCGAAGGCACGGTCTACACTCCATTCTCTGACGTTTGCGTCAGTTTCGGGAGGAGCAGCCCATGACGAACGTCGATCTGGTGCGACTCGCCGGTAGCCGTGGCCGCATCTCCGACGCGCCAACCGCCGATCTCGTGACGGCCGAGGTCATCCGGGGCGGTATGGAAACGGTCTGCTTCGAGATGGCCGAGTACGTCTCGCGTACCGCGACGACGCCGATCCTCAACCAATCGAACGAGCGCAACGCGACCGTCCTCGACGCGCAGGGCCGGCTCGCAGCGCTTTCGGTCGGCATTCCCCAGTTCATGCTCACTTCGACGTTGCCTGTGCGCTTCGCGCTGGAGTTCCTCGGTGTCGACGAGTTCCGCGAAGGCGACGTGTTCGTCGCCAACGACCCGTACCACGGCGGCGGCCATCTCCCCGACTACAACGTGTTCGCGCCCGTGTTCGCTTCCGATCCCGCGGCTCCCGGTGGGCGCCGCATGGTGTTGATCGCGAGCATCCAGTGCCACCACGGCGACACCGGCGGTGGCGTCCCCGGTGGTTACAACATCACCGCCAACGACATCTGGGGCGAGGGCGTGCGTTGGCCGGTGGTCAAGGTGCTCGACCGCGGGGTGGAACGGCGCGACGTGCTGTACGCGCTGCAGGCCAACAATCGCATCCCGAGCTACATCGGCGACCTGCGCGCACAGATCGGTTCCGCCCAGCTGGGCGCGCAACGGCTCGGCGAGCTCATCGAGCGCTACGGCGTCGATGCGATGGAGGAATCCGTCGACTACATGATCGACTACGCGGCTCGCCGCTTCCGCGAGGAGGTCGCGCAGTGGCCCGACGGTGAGTACGAGGCCGACTCGTATGTCGACCACGACCCGCTCGGCAATCCCGACATCCACCTGCACGTGAAGGTCTCTGTCGCCGGCGACGAGCTGACGATCGACTTCACGGGCACCGACACCCGCAACGAGCTGCAGTCGTGGTCGACGTTCGGCAACACGCGCGGTTACACCGTCGGCCAGATCGCGGCGATGATGGATCCCGAGATCCCCAAGAACGAGGGGTTCTTCGAGCAGATCAAGCTGATCGTACCCAAGGGCTGCTTGCTCAACCCGGAGCCGGGCAAGCCGGTGTCGGCGGGAACGCACCACCCGGGCGCCGACGTGGGCGAAGTCATCGCCAAGGCGATGCAGTACGTGCTACCCGACCGCGCCGTGCCCCAGACGTACAAGACCGGCATCCCGACGATCATCGTGGGCGTCGACCCGCGCACCGGCGCGTCGTTCACCGACCACTCGGCCGAGGTGTACTCGGGCTGGTGCAATGCTTCCAAGGGGATGGACGCGTGGGGCGCGCTCAACGCCAGCTTCGGCAACCTGTGGAAGGCGACGGCGGAGATCAACGAATCGCTCTATCCGCACGTGCAATGGAGCCGCGACTACCGCACCGATGGCGGTGGCCCCGGCGAATGGCGCGGGATCTGCGGATCGCACTACGAGAAGGAAGTCCTCGTCGACGCCAAGGTGTACACGTACGTCGTCGGTATGAAATATCCGATGCCGGGGATCTGCGGCGGCAGCGACGGCTCGCCGAACGAGATGATCATCCGCTACGGCAGCGACGACGAGTTCAAGGTGCGGCATACCGCCGACTGGGTGCCGATCCATGCCGGAGAGCGCATCATGTACGACTACGGCGGCGGCGGCGGTTGGGGTGATCCCCTCGTGCGCGATCCGCAAGCGGTGCTCGACGACGTGCTCGACGAATATGTGTCAGTCGTCGGCGCGAGCCGCGATTACGGCGTCGTGCTCGATGGCTCGCTCGAAGAGCTGACGCTCGAGGTCGACGAGGTCGGCACGCACGCGTTGCGCGAACGGATGCGGGCCGAACGAGCCTGACATGGGTTTCCGGGTAGGAGTCGATGTCGGCGGGACGTTTACCGACCTGATCTGCGTGACACCCACGGGCGAGATCATTCTCGACAAGACGCCCACGACCCTCGACGACCAGTCGACCGGCGTGATGAACGGTCTGGAGCAGCTCGCGGGCCACTTCGGTATCGAGCTCGACGCGTTCTGCCGCGACCTCGACATCCTGGTACACGGAACCACTACCGCCGACAACACGATGATCGAGATGAACGGTGCGCCGACGGGCCTGCTCGTGACCGAGGGCCACCGCGACGAGATCGAACTGCGGCGCTGCCACAAGGAAGAGATCTGGGACCCGAATTATCCGGGACCGATCCCGATCGCGCGTCGGCGCGCCCGGATCCCCATCCCGGAACGCATGAACTTCGAGGGTCAGCCGTTGCTGGCCCTCGACGAGGACGCGGTACGGCGCGGCGTGCAGCGTCTGAAGAAGCTCGGCGTCCGGTCGATTGCGGTGATGTACCTGTTCTCGTTCGTGAACCCCGCACACGAGCGCCGCACGCGCGAGATCATCCGCGAAGAGTTCCCCGACGTGGAGCACATCTCCCTCTCCCACGAGGTCATGCCGCGCGGGCCCGAGTTCGAACGGGTGTCGACGACGTTGGTGAATGCCTACGTGGCACCGCGGATCGCGACCTACACCCAAAACCTCCAGGACAAGCTGCGTCGTGCCGGCTACCTCGGACCGTTGCTCATCATGCAATCGACCGGCGGCGTCATGCCGCCCGACTACGTCTCGCGGCGCGCCGTCACCCTGCTTGCCAGCGGCCCGACCGGCGGCGTGATGGGCGCGACCGTCGCGGCCCGGAAGGCGGGCATCGGCGACTTCGTCGCCATCGACATGGGTGGGACGAGCTTCGACATCTGCCTCGTTCGCCGCGGCCGTCCCGAGATCAAGACCGACTGGAACTGGCGTTACCGGTACTACATCGGGTTGCCGATGGTCGACGTGCAGAGCGTGGGGGCGGGAGGCGGATCGATCGCGCGGGTGCGTCAGGGCGCGCTGCTCGTCGGTCCCGAGTCCGCAGGCTCCACTCCGGGACCGGCGTGCTACGGCCGCGGCGGAACCCAGCCGAGCGTGACCGACGCCGACGCGGTGCTCGGCTACCTGCCCGTCGACGGGTTCGCGGGCGGGCGCATGCACCTCGACGTCCCCGCGGCCCGAACCGCGATCACCGAGCACGTGGCCAGGCCGCTCGGGATCGAGATCACCGACGCGGCCTGGGGCATCGAGCGCATCGTGAACTCCAACATGGCGAACGCGACGCGCAAGGTGCTCGCCGGTCATGGCGCCGACCCGCGCAACCTCGCGCTGATCGCGTTCGGCGGCAACGGCGCGGTACACGCGGTCGCGATCGCGCGCGAGCTCGGCGTCGCCCGGATCATCGTGCCCAAGGCCGCACCCGCGTTCAGCGCGCTCGGCGTGCTCGTCGCCGACTACGTCGTCGACCTCGTCCGTTCGTACGTCACTCCCCTGTCGCAGGTCGATCTGGGCCGCGTGCGCGACCTCCTGACCGATCTTCTGCAAGAGGTCCACAAGGAGCTCGACCCCACCGGCGTCGCCCCGGCCGACGTGGAACGCAACCTGTTCGCGCAGATGTGCTATCCGGGTCAAAATTTCGACATGAGCGTGCCCGTCCCCGAAGGAGTCGCGCTCGACGAGCCGGGCCTCCTCGACCTCGCGGAGCGCTTCCACGACCAACACCTTGCGGAGCGGGGCTTCTGCTTCCGTTCGCAGCAGCCGTTGATGCGTGGGGTTCGGGTCATCGCGCGCGGCACCACTCCCAAGCCCGATCACCTCGCGGAGACAGGCGCACTGGTCGACGCGAGCCAGGCGCGGCGGGGCACCCGCCCCGCGTACTGGGGCGCGGGGTTCGTCGACACGCCTGTGTTCGACGGCACCCGCCTCGGTGAGGGCGCCACAGTCGAGGGACCCGCGCTGATCGAGGAGCCGTACACCGTGGTGGTGCTGCCTCCCGACGCGACCGCGACGCTCGACGGTCTCGGCAACTACGTCGTCTCGGCTTGACGCACGAGATCCTGCTCGTCTCCCACTTCCACTGGGATCGGGAGTGGTACCGGTCGTTCGAGGTGTTCCGCGGAAGGCTCGTCGACGCGGTCGACGCCGTGCTCGATCTGCTCGGGACCGACCCCGGCTTCCGTTTCGTGCTCGACGGACAGGCAATCGTGCTCGAGGACTACCTCGAGG
>JALYLU010000105.1 GCA_030774075.1 Actinomycetota bacterium
CCGGTTGCTCCGGTGTCTCCGGTGAGTCCGGTGTCTCCGGTGAGTCCGGTTGCGCCGGTGGTCGCGGTCGCGCCGGTGAGGCCCGATGCGCCGGTGTCTCCGGTGAGTCCGGTGTCTCCGGTGAGTCCGGTGTCTCCGGTGAGTCCGGTTGCTCCGATGTCTCCGGTGAGTCCGGTGTCTCCGGTGAGTCCGGTTGCTCCGGTCGTTCCTGCTGCACCAGTCGGGCCGCCCGGTCCTCCGGCGGCACCGGTTGCGCCGGTCGTTCCGTCGTCGCCGGCCAGGCCGGTCAGACCTCTCGAGCCGACTGCTCCTGCGGCACCCTTTGCGCCGTCAGCGCCTTGTGGCCCGGCGACACCCGAGCCGCTGCCGGCGCTCGAGGCGAGGCCGACCACCTCGGCGGCGAGGGCCTGCCCGCCCATCGATCCCACGAACGGTGCGTTGCCGAAGTTGAACACTCCGCCGTCCTTGGCCACCAGCCAGTATCCGTGCCCATCCGCGGTCGCAATGATGCCGGTGATGGGCGAGTTGAGGTGCTGGCCGCCCAGCGATCCGTAGTAGTGGGCCGAGCCGAAGGTGAACACGCCACCGTCGGAGGCAACGAGCCAATATCCGCTGCCGTTGGTCTGCACGGCAACTGTGGTGGCGGACGCCAGCCGCGCCCGCAGCGTGGCGGGGCGCGGTGACGATCGGCCGGCGGACACGGCCACCGTTCCGATGACGAGCAAGGCGACCGCGGCTGCGGCGGCCTTGCTGTGCCGTGCGATCTTCATAGGTTCCTCCTGCGCGGGTGGCAATTTCGAGACGTACCGTCGCTCTGGTCGTCAACACCCGATGCGCATCCCTGAACTTTTTCGGCACAAGCCTCGATTTCGCCTGCAACCGGACAGATCGTCCGTGCGGCCCACGTCGAATGTCGTCCGAGGCGCCGCGGCTCGATTCAAGTCACAAGAGGGCTTGACGAAGTGACGATTGCGACAAGAAGGCGCGCGATGACCATCGCCTCTTCAGTGCCGAAACGCCGGCCGTTCTCGTCGCGCGTTGGTCGCGGCGCGTTAGTCGCGGTCTGCTTTCGCGAACTTCGCGAGATCGGCGGCCCCGACACCCGTCGCCTTGATGCCGCGTGCCTTGATGCTGACGTCCCAGCCCTCGGCCAGCTGTCGCAACGCGCCGACCGTGCAGTTCTCCTTGCCGAGCACCGAGATCGGGTCGAAGTTGTACAGCCGCATCGCGTTGGCGTGCGAGATCTTCTCGATGTCGGCCTCCGAGCAGTGCGCCGCTTGCATCTGCTTCATGAACTGCTCCGGCGACTGCGGCCACGTGGAGTCGGAGTGGGGATAGTCGCACTCCCAACAGACCATGTCGACGTTCATCTTGTGCCGCATCTCGATCCCGACCGGGTCGTCGATCCAGCAGCAGATGATCTGCTCGTCGAACACCTGGCTCGGCAGGCGGTCGCCCATGTCCTGGCCGGTCCAGTAGCGGTGGCGGTCGTAGGTGTAATCGATGCGCTCCCGGAAGTACGGGATCCAACCGATTCCACCCTCGCTCAACGCGTACTTGAGCTTCGGGAACTTCATCGCCGCGCTCGACCACACGAAGTCGGCCGCGGCCTGCACGATGTTGATGGGCGACAGCGTGATGAGCACGCTCATCGGAGCGTCGTCGGCGGTGATCACCATCTTCGAAGACGAACCGATGTGCACGTTCACCACCGTGCCGACCTCTTCGCACGTCGCGAAGAACGTGTCCCAGTGGCCGGAGTGAATGCTCGGGTAGCCGAGGTGCACCGGGTTCTCGGAGAAGGTCACCGCGTGGCAACCCTTGTCGGCGACGCGCCGCACTTCGCCCGCCATCTTGTCGACGTCCCACATCATCGGGAGCGCGAGGGGAATGAAGCGACCCGGGTACGCGCCGCACCAGCTCTCGATGTGCCAGTCGTTGTAAGCCTGCACCAACGCGACCGCGAGCGGCTCGTCCTTCTGCGCGGCGCGTGCGAAGAGTTGACCGCAGAACTGCGGGAAGCTCGGGAAGCACATCGAACCGAGCAGTCCGTTGGCGTTCATGTCCTTGACGCGGTCGTGGATGTCGTAACAACCGGTCCGCATGTCGTCGAACGACTGCGGATCCATCGCGTACTCCTCGGGCGGACGGCCCGCGACCGCGTTCAGCCCGATGTTCGGCAGCTCGGCGCCCATGAACTGCCATACATCAATGCCGCTCTCCTTGCGCACCAGCCGGGGCGCGATCTCCGCGTACTTCTCCGGGAGGCGGCCCTCGAACAGATCGGGGGGCTCGACGACGTGGTCGTCGACACTGACCAGGATGAGGTCTTCGAGCTGCATGGGTTCCCCCTCGGAAACTGGAACCTGACGTCGGTGTCAGTGTACGGCCGTGGGTGCCCGGCCGTCACGTGTCGGCGGCGTGAGCCGTCAGCGCCTCGAGCGAGCACCATTCGATGGCGCGGGCATGCGTCGCGGCGAGATGGACGGGCGGCGCCGCGCCCGCCTCGAACGCCTCCTGCCAGCGCGAGGCGCACAGGCACCACCGGTCGCCCGGCTTCAGGCCGTCGAAGCCGTATTCGGGAACGGGCGTTGTGAGGTCGTTGCTCTGCTCGAAGGAGAAGGCGAGGAACGCTTCCGTCATCTCGGCGCACACGAGGTGCACGCCGGCGTCTTCGCTGTGCGAGTTGCAGCAACCGTCGCGCATGAATCCGGTCAACGGGTCGAAGCTGCACGGTTCGAGCTCGCCGCCCAGAACGTTGCGCGCCATCTCGTGTCGCGCTCAGTCCCAGACGACGGGCAGCGCGGCGGGCGCACGGAAGATCGCTCCGGAGATCGCCGCGGGCTCGGCCTCAGGATCCGGACGCAGGCTCGGGAGACGATCGAGCACCTGCGAGAGCACCACTCGCGTTTCCATTCGTGCGAGGTGGACGCCGAGACACATGTGCGGCCCCCACGCGAACGCGAGGTGCTGGCGCGGCGGCCGGAAGAGGTCGAACTCCTCGGGTCGCTCCCAGACCTTCTCGTCGTGATTCGCGGACCCGATGTTGATCGCGACGATCGAACCCGCGGGAATGAACACGCCTTCGACCTCTGTGTCACGGGTCGCAGTGCGCATGATGCCGATGAGCGGCGCCTCCCACCGCAGTCCTTCTTCGATTGCTTGCGGCATCAGCGCGCGATCGGCGCGCAACGCGTCGAGCTGTTCGGGATTGGTGAGCAGGCCGTGCAAGAGGTTCGATGACGAGCGGTAGGTGGTTTCGGCGCCGGCCGGGAGCAACAGACGGAGGAACGAGCAGATCTCCTCGTCGGTGAGACGGATTCCCTCGAGCTCGGCGCGCACGAGCACGGAGATCACATCGTCGGAAGGATGTTCGCGCCGGTCGGCAATGATGGTGCAGAAGTACTCGAACAACGCCTGCGATGCTTTCGCGGCGCGGTCGAGCTCGAAGCCGGCGCTGATGACCTCGACCGCGCGCCGGTGGAACATCGGCAGGTCTTCGCGCGGGAGGCCGAGCAGGCGCGCGATGACGACGACGGGGAACGGGAACGTCAGCTCGCGCACGAGATCGGCCCGCTTCGTCGGGCGGTCGGCGAACGCGTCGATGTGCTCGTCGACGACATCGCGCACGAGCTCGCGCTCCCATGCTTCCATCGCCTTGCGGCTGAACGCCTGCTGCACGAGCCCGCGGTAGAGATGGTGCTCGGGCTCGTCCATCTCGAGGATCGAATGGCCGAGGACTTTGCCCATGATCTCGGCGTAGCCCTGGGACGAGAAGGTCTCGCCATCCTTCAGCACGTGTTGCACGGCCTCGAAGCTGTAGGCCGTGAACACTCCGACGCTCCGATCGAGAGGCATGAAGTCGATGTCGGAGCCGTCGGGGACGAGGACCGCACCGCCCTCGTCCTCGCGTTTCATCGGGTGCTGCGGACGGACGAGTGCGAACATCGGATATGGGTTGTCGACGATCCCCATCCCCGCGCTGCGATTGAACTGTTCGAAGGCGTCGTAGCCGTCGTCGAGATCCGAAGTCGCCATACGTCGACCGTACTACTGTGCGCGCCCATGGCTGTCGACCAGATGAATCTCGGTCTGCTCCTGCTGCGCGTGGCGGTGGGCGGAACGATGATGGCGCACGGTTACAACCACGTGTTCCGCGGTGGGAAGATCGCCGGAACGGGACGGTGGTTCGAGAGCCTCGGCATGAAGCCCGGCAAGCTGCACGCATGGCTCGCGAGCGGCACGGAGCTCGCGGCGGGTGCGGGGCTCGTCGTCGGCCTGCTCACACCGCTCGCGGCAGGTGCGTGCGCGGGCGTGATGCTGGTGGCCCTGATCACCAACCACCGCAAGAACGGCTTCTTCATCTTCCGGCCCGGTGAGGGCTACGAGTACGTGCTGAACCTCGCGGTCGCATGCATCGCCATCGCGTGCCTCGGGGCGGGTCAGTGGTCGATCGACGACAAGATCGACTTCGAGCTGCATCACTGGTGGGGCTTGGTTTGGGCGCTCGTCATCGGCGTCGGTGGCACCGCGTTGTTGCTAGCGACGTTCTGGCGCCCACCGCGGCCGCAGCCCGCCACGAGCTGATCGGGATCTACGCCCGCGCCGCGCGCAGCTGCTCGACCAGCAGCGGCAACACCGCCCGCCAGTCGCCGACGATGCCGGCGTCGGCCGCGTCGAAGATGGGTGCCGACGCGTCGGCGTTGATGGCAAGCACGGTGCCGGACGCGCGCAGACCGATCGTGTGGTTGAACTTGCCGCTCGCGCCGATACTCACGAAGAGGCGGGGTGCGATCGATCGGCCGGTGATGCCGACCTGCCGCGAGCGGGGGAGCCAGCCCCGGTCGGTGACCTTGCGGGTCGCGCCGAGCTGCGCGCCGAGGAGGGCGCGCAATGGCTCGATCTCGTCGTACGCGTCGGGCGGAACGCCGACGCCGACGCCGATGACGGTGCGTGCCTCCGCGAGCACGTCGAGGTCGTCGTCGCGCGCGCGGGCGATGACACGTATGCGACCGCGAGCTGCGAGCGGGACTGTTTCGGTGCTCGTGGTGTCGGCGTCGCCGGCCGGTTCGCGGGGCGATCGCGTGGGCAACACTCCGGCGCGCACGGTCGCCATCTGCACGACCGACGCGCAGTGGATCGCGGCGACGAGCTGGCCGCCGAACGCGGGTTTCCACGCGACGAGACGATCGTCGACGCGCTCGAGGTCGACCGCGTCGCCGGTGAGGCCCGCGCCCAGCTGCGCCGCGACGCGCGACGCGACCTCCCGGCCCCAGGCGGTCGACCCGGTGAGGATGGCCCACGGTTGTGCTCGACGCGCCAGCTGCATGACCGCGCGGGCGACATCTTCTTCGACGTTCTCGCCGTCGAGGTGCACGATGGCGTCGGCGCCCCACGAGGAGAGGCGGCCGGCATCGGGTGTTTCGCACGTGACGACGAGCACGTTGCCGGTGAGGGCGGCCGCCGCGCCGAGGAGTTCGCGCGTGTCGTGGGGCCGATCGGGCTCCGCGAGCACGATCGTGCGGGGCGCGTCGGGCGTCGGGCCGCGACGAGCCGGCGCCACGGCCTCGTCGGTGTCCGCGGACTCGGGCGCATGGTGGAACGCGCCGCGTTCGTGCAGCAGGCGTACGGCTGCCCGTGCTTGTTCCGCGAGCGGGGCGCCAGGCCAGTGTTGGCGGACGCGGGTCACCGCCATGACCCTGATGGTTCCGACCGTCGTCGGTGACGCCGCCTGACCCCAAGGTCCGGGCCCGAGGTCGGACGCGCGGAGGTGGCGGATGCGGTCGGCGGGCACGGCCGCGCGTCGCGGCGGATCCACCTTGGCCGGTTCGATCAATCGCTCGGCGCACGAGAGGATCGCCGGGAGGTGCACCTCGGCCTGGAGCCAGCCGTCATCGTGCTCGCAGCGCGCGGCAACGAGCGTGTCGTCGATCGCGAGGTGGCGCACTCCGGTGAGGAACGGCAGGTCGCACAGCTCCGCGAGCTCGGGGCCGACCTGACCGGTGTCGGCGTCGACCGAGTTGCGGCCGGTGAGCACGAGATCGAACGGACCCTCGTGTTCGAGTGTGGCCGCGAGCGCTCGAGCAGTCGCCAGCGTGTCGGAACCGGCGAAGGCCGGGTCGGTAACGAGCACACCGCGGATGTCGACCGCTCGCTCGAGACCCCATGCGATCGCCTCGCGCAGCGCGTCCTCGGCGGCCGGTGGTCCGAGCGTGATCACCGTGACGCGCGCGCCGGCAGCGCATGCCGACGCGAGCTCGACGGCCTGGCTGATCGCGCGGCGGCAGTACGGGTTGAGCTCGAGATCGATGCCGTCGCGTCGCAGCCGCCCGTCGGCGCCGAGCTCCATCTCCTCGAACCTCGGGATCTGCTTCACCAAAACGGCGATCCGCATAAGGTGAGGTTATGACCCGAGAAGCAGTGATCGTCGACTGCGCCCGGACCGCGTTCGGTAAGCGCAAGGGCGCGCTCGCCGGTTGGCACCCGACCGATCTGCTGGCGCTGGTGTTGCGGACGATCGTCGAGCGCAACGACATCGACCCCGAGCGCATCGACGACGTCGTCGGGGGATGCGTCACGCAGTCGGGCGAACAGGGTTGCAACGTGACGCGCAACGCGTGGGTCGCCGCGGGGTTGCCGTGGAGCGTTCCCGCGACCAGCGTCGATCGCCAGTGCGGCTCGTCCCAGCAGGCCGCGCACTTCGTGGCCCAGGGTGTGATCGCCGGCGCATACGACATCGGGATCGCGTGCGGCGTCGAATCGATGACGCGCGCGCCGATGTCGTCGAACGCGCGCGGCGGTACCGGTCCGTTCAGCAGAGAATTCCTCGCGCAGACGAACAACACGCTCGGCATCCAGTTCTGGGTCGCGCAGGTACTGGCCGACAAGTGGGGAATCACCCGGCAGGAGATGGACGAGTACTCGCTGCAGTCGCACCGGCGCGCGGCCGCCAATACCGACAACGGGTTCTTCGCGGGCGAGATCGTTCCGGTGCCGCACGTTGACCCGGAGACGGGCGAGCGCACGGGCGTGATATTGGACACCGACGAAGGGATTCGTCGCGACGCGTCGCTCGACAAGATGGCCGAGCGTCCCCCCGCGTGGATCTCCGAGGAGCAACCCGCGCCCGACATCACCGCTGCCAACGCGTCGCAGATGACGGATGGCGCCGCGGCGATGATCATCGCGTCGGCCGACTTCGCGGAGCAGCACGGTTTGCCGGTGCGCGCCCGCTTTCGTCACTTCGCGGTCGCGGCGGAGGATCCCGTGCTCGTGCTGTCGGCGCCGGTTCCCGTGACGTACAAGCTGATGAAGCGCTCGGGTCTTTCCGTCGACGACTTCGACGCGGTCGAGTGCAACGAGGCCTTCGCCGCGATCGCGCTGATGTGGCAGAAGGAATTCGACTATCCGATGGACCGCTTCAACCCCCGCGGTGGCGCAATCGCGCTCGGACACCCGCTCGGCGCATCGGGCGTCGCCCTGATGACCCGTCTGCTGCGCCATCTCGAGCAGACCGGCGGCCGCTACGGATTCCAGACGATGTGCGAGGGCGGCGGCCAAGCCAACGCCACCGTCATCGAACGCCTCTAACCCAAAACCAACAAACAGTTAGCAAGAAATTTGCTGCTGACGACCCAATTTTATTGCGAACTGTTGGCAAGGAAATTGGTGCCAGGGCGCGGGTTTTGTTGCTAACTGTTGGCGGAGTTGGGCGGGGTCTTGGTGGCGATTGTGGCGAGGGCTGCGAGTTGCTCGCGGTAGTGGGCGGGGGAGTGGTGCACGAAGCGGGCGTTGACGCCGGTGGCGCCTACCTCGACGAATCGCGCCAGCTGCTCAGCAACCCGCTCGGGCTCCGAGAGAGCGTCGAGCGGATGCTCGTTCTGGAGGATCACGTCGATGGGGTTCGTGCGCGCCGCCCACGCGTTGGTATCGCGCGCCCGCCGGAGCATGCTGTCGAGCTCCGCGGTGCGCAGGCCGAACGGCGCCCATCCATCGCCGAGCTCGACCGCCCGGCGCAGCGAGCGGTACGTCCGGCCGCCGACCCAAAGCGGAACGTGCGGCTGCACCGCGCACGGGTCGACCAGGAACCCGTCGAAGTCGTAGTAGTCGCCGTGATACACGGGCTGCGGTTGCGACAGCGCGGCGCGCAGGGCGCGCATCGCGTCGTCGGCGCGCGCGCCGCGGTCGTCGAAGGGCGCGCCCAGGAGCTCGAACTCCTCCCGCAGTGAGCCGACCCCGACTCCGACGATCACACGTCCGCCGGTGACGACATCGAGCGTGCCGTAGCGCTTGGCGATCTCGAGCGGATGGTGATAGCCGAGCACGAGGACGTGTGCGGCGAATCGGATCGACGTCGTGTGGGCGCCCAGCGCACCGAACGTCGCGAGCGGGTCGTAGTAGCGGCCGCCGCGCACGGCGGCGATGTCGACCGGGATCGCGATGTGCTCACTGCACGTGCAGTGGTGGTAACCGAGACGCTCGGCGTCCTGCACGATCGCGACGAGGTCGGCGAAGTTCGCCGTCTCCTCCCAGTGCGCGTGGGCGCGCGGCAGAAGAGTGAGGCCGGGGGTGACGATGCCGAGCTTCACCCGGCCGGATGCGACGCCAATACCCGATCGATGGCGGTCACGAGCGCGGGGACGTGCGCCGGCGCCTCGTTGAGCCGGTTCGTCTCCGCGAGGTGCACCATCGATTCGAAGAGGATGCCGAAAACGCCGACCGAGATCGCGGCGGCTTGCGGGCTGCACGCGGCTTCCGCGTCGGACCCCGCCCAGAGATCGCGGATCAGATCCGCGAGCTCGCGGCGGATGCGGCTTCGCAGCGCGTTCACCTCGGGCGACGTTCCGACCCCTTCGAGGAGGATGATCCGCGCGGCCGCGGCATCGGCGACGAGACAGTCGACGTACGCGCGGACGGCGACGTGGGTGAGGCTGTCGTCGGGCGTCGCGTGGTCGAGCTCGCGCCGCATGGTTTCGAGCAGCGAACGCAGGCACGTTTGCAGCGCGCCGTACATCGCGTCTTCGCGGTTGTCGAAGAACGCGTAGAACGCGGTGCGGCTCGTACGCGCGCTGCGCACGATGTCTTCGACCGAGGTGTGGTGATAGCCACGAGCGGCGAATTCCTCTATCGCGGCGCGCACGAGTCGGCGGCGCTGGTCGGCCCGGCGCTCCTCGGCGGACAGGCCGCGATACCGCCGTCCACTCGTGGTCAGGGCCACCGGCTCGGCGAGAGGTTGGGCGACGGGATCGGGTGTGAGCGCGTGCGCAACCACGATGAACAGGGTACCGGCCGTTTGCCTCGCTAGTTTTCGGTCATGCCGGACAAATCTGCGACGCTGGCCGAGGCGGTGGCGCAGCACGTGCGCGCGGGCGACGTCATTCATCCGGTCGTCGGACACACCCGTTGGACCGCGGCGACGCGCGAGGTCGTGCGGCAATGGTGGGGGCGCGATCCGGGCTTCACACTCGCGATGCTCTCGCTCTCGAGCCTTGGCGCGCTGTTCTTCCGGGGCCAGTTGGTGCGCAAAGTGATCACTGGATACTCAGGAGACACTTTCCCCAACTTCACCCCCAACCGGTGGTTCGCCCGCGCCTACGAGCGCGGCGAGGTACAGGTCGAGCACTGGTCGTTCCTGGCGTTCTCACAGCGACTCGAGGCCGCGGCGCGCGGGCTGCCCGCCATCGTGACCCGTTCGATCGCGGGATCGTCGATGGAAGAGAACGAGGCGTTCGCCCGAACCGACACTCCGTTCGGCGAGGTGGGATTGCTCGCGCCGCTCGTGCCCGACATCACCCTCATGCATGCGCCGCTGGCCGACCGCGAGGGCAACGTCGTGGTGCATCCGCCGCTCCTCGAGGGGGTGTGGGGCGCGCTGGCCGCGCGCCGCGGCGTGATCGTCACGGTCGAGCGGATCGTCGACGATGTCCGGCCGTGGTCGCATCTCGTCCGAATTCCCGCGCATTGCGTGCTCGCGGTCGTGGAATGCCCGATGGGTGCGCACCCCGGCGGGCTCTACACGGGCGACGTGCCGGTCGACGGGTACGGCGAGGACTACGACTTCTGGGTCGACGCCCGCGCCGCCACGCGTGCCGATCCCGGCGTGTACGACGCGTGGATCCGGCACTGGGTGCTCGAGGTCGAATCGCAGGAACAGTGGCTCGACCGGCTCGGCCCGGAGCGGATCGCGGCGTTGCGCGTCAAGGCGGGCCCCGATTCGTGGCGCGCCGACGCGGCCGCACACCCGCCGGATCTCGACGCGCCGGTGAACGCGTGGGAGCGCGCGGCGGTCTGGGGCGCGCGCCACCTTGCGGCGCGTGTCGTCCAGACCGGTGCGAACGCGGTGCTGGCCGGCGCCGGCGTCGCCAATCTCGCCGCGTGGCTCGGCGTGCAGCTCGCGCGCGCTGCCGGCGCCGACGTGAAGCTCACCGCGGAGATCGGTCTGTGGGATTACGAAGCGACCATCGGCGACCCGTTCGTGTTGAACCATCGCAACTTCCCGACCGCGGCGATGCTCGCCGACGCGCAGGTCGTCCTCGGCGCGATCGTGGGCGGGCCCGGCACGGTGACGATCGGTTGTCTGGGAGGCGCGCAGGTCGACCGCTTCGGCAACATCAACTCAACGTGGATCCCGCCTCGCCCGTTCTTGGTGGGGTCGGGCGGTGGCAACGACGTCGCGAGCACCGCGGCCGAGAACGTGATCGTGGCCACGCTGACGACGAACCGCACGGTTGCCGATTGCGGCTACGTGACCTCGCCCGGAACGCACGTGCAGGCACTCGTCACCGACCTCGCCACGTTCGAGAAGAGGGAAGGTGTGCTGCAGG
>JALYLU010000106.1 GCA_030774075.1 Actinomycetota bacterium
CGTCACCGCGGTCATCCTCGCCGCGCTCACCACGCTCACCAAGCCGGCACCGACGCAAACGCCCTCACTGGTCGCGAGCCTCCAGCGCAGCCAACCCGTGATCGCAAGGTTGGTCGACGTCCCGATTCCGAGCACCAGGGCGTCACCACAGGGAAATGGAGTGGTGGTTGGCGACCCGACGACCGCGACGGCGCAATTCGCCACCATGTACACGGTTGTGCCGGGCGACACGCTCTGGGACATTGCGCAGCGTCATCTCGGCGATCCCTTCCGGTGGCCCGAGATCTATCAACTCAGCGAGGGCAAGCCACAGGCTGACGGGCGCGCCCTCACCGATCCGCATTGGATCTATCCCGGGTGGCAACTGGAACTGCCGTCGTCGACGACGGAAGCACCCGTCCCTCCCGTCATGGCACCGTCGCAACCGATGCCGACCACCCAACCGCAGCCGGCACGGACCCCTTCTTCAGTCGCGCCAACCGTCACCGTGCCTGCACCGACCAGCGTCCCAACGCTCCCGCCGAGCGTGGCGCCGGCAACGAACAAGAGTCCAACGACAGCGACACCCGCCACCACGGATCATGAACGACGGAGCGACGACTATCTCCTCCTTGGCGTCGCTGGTGCCGCGACGGCGGTTGGCCTGGTCGGCGCGTTGAGCGTTCTTCGGCGCCGACAACTCAAGCGTCGCCAACCCGGGCGCGCTGTTCCACCCCTGGCGCCGGAGCTCGCGGCCACGGAAATCGCAGCCCGCACTCTCGCCGAAGACGCCTCTCCTTCCTGGCTCGATGTCGCGCTTCGCAGTCTGACCGGGCAAGCACGCGTCCGCGGTTGCCAGCGTGCCGCGCACCCGGTCGCAGTAGAAGTCGGCGACAACGACCTCATCGTCATGCTCGAGGAACCCAATCCGGACGCGCCAAAGCCCTGGACGACGCGCCCGCCCGGCTGGTTGTGGGAGCTTCCTCGTGCGATCTCGCGCTCGCAGCTCGAGAGTGCTGCGCGCGACGGTTGCGCGCCGATGCCGGCCCTCGTCACGATCGGCCGCAGTCCCCATGGACCGGTCATGATCGACCTCGAGGCCTGCGGTCTCGCGTGCATCACCGGATCACCAGTCGAAGCCCGGGCGCTGGCCCGCAGCGTTGCGATCGAGCTCACGGTGAGCCCGATCGCCGACAGCCTCGAAGTGCTAGTGGTCAGCGAGGGGGAACTGCTGCCGACATCCGACGCCGCACCCCGGCTCCGTGTCCATGACACGCTTGACGCTGCGCTCGACATCCTCACCCAACAGGTCCGCGCGATCGATCGCGCGCTAGATGATCAAACGCTTGCGACAACGTTCGAGGCGAGGGTCGCCAGCCGCGGCGGCGACCCGTGGGCGCCGGTCGTACTGATACTCGACACGGTGCCTACGAATCCAAGACAGCGCGAACGCATCGAGCAACTCACGAACCCGGCAAGCCGTGGCATCGGAGTGCTTGCGATTGGGGAGTGGCCCGACGCCCCTTGGGTCCTCCATGTCGACGAGGGCCGCGTCGACGTTGCACGCCTCGGCGTCGCGGGGTTGGAAGCAGAGCTTGATGTTCAGACCGTCGAAGTTGACCCGGCGGGCGCCATCATGCAGCTCCTCGACCAGACGCTCGTGGACAGCGAGGAGCCCCTGATCCCAGACACGGAACAAGCCGACAGCCACACGCACGTCGAAGACAACGACCAAAGGCGAGCGCCTGAGTCCGCGGTCGAAATTGAAGTGCGCGTCCTCGGCGATGTTCAAATCATTGGCGCGACGCGTCCCCTCACGGAACGTGAGCCGGAACTCGTCGCGTTTCTCGCGACACGGGAGCAGGCCGTCGATCCCGACACGGTCCAAACCGCACTCTGGCCACAACGCACGGTGTCACCGAAGCGATGGTGGAACATCGTCGCCAGCACACGAAGTGCCCTCGGAACAGCGAGGAATGGCGAGTTCCACTTCCCGCCGGTCGGGAAGGGCGAGAGCCTCCGTCTCGCGCTGACGGTGGGCACCGATCTGGGCCATCTGCAGAACCAACTACGCGCTGCAGCGAACGAAGACCGCGACGACGCCATCGTCCGTCTCACGGAGGCCCTCAAGGTTGTGCGCGGCCGCCCGTTCACGGCGGCGCACGGTTACGCGTGGGCGAACGCGTACGGCCTCGCCGCGCACGCAGAAGCGGTCGTGGTTGATGCCGCTCATCTACTCGCTTCGCTGCTCCTCGACGCGGGCGACCCCGGGACCGCACTCGACGCCGCGGCGCTCGGCTTACGCGGCGCGCCTGCGAACGAGATTCTCTACCGCGATCGGATGCTCGCCCATCACGACATGGGCAACATCAGCGGTATCGACGGAGATATTCGCGATCTCTGCGCCGCGCTCGACGTCGAGGACCCGTGCGACGAACTTCATCCGGATACCCTTGCGCTCTTCGAGAAACTCACGCATCGCACACCGGCCAACGAACGCGCGTGATTGCGTTCAAGGCGGTAGGCGAAACGGCGATCCTCGAACATGGACGTCGTGCCTCGCAACGCCGGCGCGGCGCTTCGCGCCATGGCCGCGACACTGTGATTCTGTGTGACCTGAGTCCACTGGCTGGAGCTCGTTGAGCACGAACGGGTTCGTGGCGATGTGCGCTACGAACCCCGAGGAGTAACCGGCATGAGAAGGCGACCCTGGGACGAGGAAGCCAACGCCGCAGAAATCGTGTGCGCACAGCTTGGTGGCGTCGCGCATCAGATCGACACTGGCGGGGGGCCTGAGCAGCTACACGACTTCGACGTCGAGCTACCGGACGGCACGATGGTCGCTGTCGAGGTTACGCGCCACAACGTCCCGCTGAGCCTCGGGGTGCTCGCGGAGCTTGACAAGCGCGACTGGCATTTCCCGGAGCTGCGCAACGTGTGGGTAGTCGACATGATCCCCGTCTACAGCGTCGGCTTGGTGCATCGTCAGATCGCTGGCTTGTTGCTCGAGCTCGAAACCGCACGGATCGATCGGCTGCTGGTCCGCGGGGTCCTGTTCGACGCGACACTCCATGATGATGAGATTGACGACGACGAACGCGAGGACCGGGAACTCCTCGATCGCACCGGGACGCGAGCGACTGCCGAGCGACTTCGTGACCTCGGCGCGCGCCTCGTGTACTGCTTGACCGAAGCGGGCTCGCACGGCGGCGAGGTCATCATGAGTGAGGCCGGGCAAGGCGGTTCGACCGGGCCATCGGTCATCATCGAGATGATCGAGCGCCATGCCTCGCGCCCAGACAACGTAAAGAAGCTCGTCGGCGCGTCCGATCGGTCAGAGCGCCACCTGTTCGTGTGGGTCGAGACGTCGCAGCAGGCCGCGGTCGCGGCGTTCGACTTCTCGAAGGTGCTGCCGGATGGAGTGGGCATGCCCGATCGCGCGCCAGAGCTTCCGGACTGCATGGACGCAGCGTGGGCAGTAACGGGTTTCGACAACGCCCACATCTGGCAGTACCACCGTGCGTACGGTTGGCGCGACCTGGAAAGCTGGCGCCGCCCGGAGCAGTAAGGATTCCGTAGACACTCGTCATGCAGGGCGATGACCTGCGGCTCAACGTGTCAGGGAAGCGTCCACATTCGTTCGTACGGACCGGTCTTGCCTGCCCAGTTCATGAGGTCGATCCGGCCGGACGCGTTGGTCCACCAACCGATCATGACTGCCAACTCGACTGGGGTCGCCAGGAACAGATCGACACGATCAACATCGGTCCGATCGGCCAGGTCGACGATTGCATTCGCAACTTGGCGGGCCCACACGTTCGCGGCTGGGTTTCCATCGAGCGAGTCGCGGTTCGCGTTTCCGCGCGGTACCAGCCTGGTCCGATGTCGGTAGCGATGGCCTTCGCCCACATACTCGTTCACACCTGCCTCGACGTTCCGGCTGACGGAGACCTCGATGGCCGCAGCGCGGCTGGCGATTGGTCCCTTCGGCCGATCCTGTTCCTCAAGGGATTCGTCGTCGCCACGCTCACGGTCGGTGACGAAGACCGAGTCGCCTCGGGTCATGCGCAGCGTACAGCCGGTGGGTTCGGCAAACGCGTGGCCGAGAGCTGCGGCGAGCGGAAGGTGTGCCTTGACGGCGAGCTCGATCTCCGAGGCCCCGTACGCACCCTTGAGCGCCGAAGTCGATGCCGCCAAGGCGTCCCGAAGGTATTGCTCTGACGGACCCTCAAGAGTCCCAGCCTGCAAGTGGTGGCGCCAGTCGAAGTTCAGAACCGCCTCGTCGCGAAGAGCAGCGGTGTCGTCGTAGGTCACGAGCCGCACGACTGGTCGCGCCCCGCGGCGATGTGCATCCTGAACATGCGCGTCCACGTATCGGCCGGCGATCTCTGCCGCAGTGATCTCCTCGCGAAGCCCCGGATCGACGACAAAGCCGTTGCTGTCGCCTAACTCAAACCCGAACCTGCTCAGTCGCTCCGTTGCGTCCTCGGGTGACAGGCCATCGAAAACCGGCACGATCCGTAGGCGACGTGTGCTCCACGTCCGGACAAGGGCAGGCAGCTCGACCTGGGCGACGTAGTCCGAGGACAGCACCTCGTCGTTGATCCACAGGAGGACACCGGAGCAAGTCGCGAGCTCGGCTTCGATCGTCTCGGTCGTGTCGTCGCCGAGAGCGAGGCTCTCGACGTCGCGCCAGGGGTCCAGGCCGTGATCTCGGAACGCCGAGAAGAGCACGGCCCGCTTGATTCGCAGTCCCGAGTAACTGATGAAGATGCGGTTCATGTAGGTCCCTCATCGGGAAGGTCGCCGGTGGTGCAGATCTCGGCTGGCCGGAGGCCGGCGGCTGTCGTTGCGAAGGCGCAAAGCTCGTCTGGTCGTCCGGTGCTCGGGTGGACGAGCAAGAGGACGGGGCTTTCGTGGCCCGAGTCGTCTCGTGCCGAGATCATCGTTGCGATGTCCAGTGGGCTCGGGCCAGCACCGGAGGGATGACTGTGCCATTCCCCGACGTAGCCAAGGCGCCCATCACGCTCGCGAGCTCGCGACACAGCCACCCCCGTGGAATCGGCCGGTACGCGGTACTGCGACGGCGTGGCGTGGTCATCGAGAATCTCTACAGCCTCGGCGACGATCGTTCGGTGAGCGATGGTGCAGCCCAGCAGGATCCCACCCGTCTCGTTTGGGAGAGCCCGGCGAGCGGCGTCGCGGACCAACTGTTGGGCTCGCTCGCTGACGTCGACCGTGATCGGAAGATCCTCTGGCCGCATCCGACCAAGACGATGAAACGGCGGATCGCTCGCCCGCAGGATCTCGACGACCTCGTCCGGTTGCTCACGTCGGCCAGAGAGGTAGTCGATCGCGACCTCCGCCGCCAGGGCGCCGGCGTGGGCGACCGCAACGGGTGGCGCGTTGTGGATCTGCGCAAGGCAGCCGGTTTCGGTACCGATGTACTCGGCTTCCTCGTCGAGCGGAGGAATCTGCGGATACGGATCGAGGAGTGGTCGTTGCAAGACGGGTACATCGTCATCGCATGCTTGTCGACGTACCCGAGCGACACTTCCGCCACGAAACAGGGCGACCGAGACGAACGGGTGACCAAGCTCGCCAGCGACCCGCGAGATGAGTTCCGCCAAACCACCATGCCCAGTCGCGTCGATCGTCAGGTCTGCCGATTCGAGGGTCCCGCGGATCTGGCCGATTGTCCACACGTAGCCCGCCTCCCAGCGCTCGGGAACATCGACGGTGACCCATGGGTATTGCTCCAAGGTCTCCTTCATTGCCGTCGCCTTGAGCACGCCCGCCGGGGTTCCTGGCGGCGCAGCGTGTCGGATCAGGTTGGCGGGCCACGAGCGATCGAAGTCGAGGAGACGTAGGCGACCGATGCCAGCACGGGCGAGCAGGTCAGCGACGTGTGATCCGAGTGCCCCGACGCCGACGATCGCGACACAGGCCTCCTGCAGCATGCCCGCGTCCGGCCCAGCGCGGAGCAGGAGGGCGTGCCGACCTTTCGGGCGCAATGACACCAGCGAGCGGTCGGAACCATCATCGGTTCGTGCGTTCAGCAGCATGGTGCCGACCACTCCAGCTTGGTTCGACCACAACAGCCCGTACATCAGTAGCGGTCGCTGACGCAGATCATTGTCGAGGCGGTTGCGCTGCTTGTCGGTGAGGAACGACCGCAACTCGTCCAAGTTCCGCGGTGGATGAGGAACCACCGATCGGTAGAACCAACGTCCTCGCACCACACTGTGGTTGCCAGCGCATTGCGGAAGTTCCGTCATCGGACCGAATGGCCCGCGGTGCAGGTCGAACACGACCACTGGGCTTGGTCGGCCATCCGCGGAAACAGCATCGGAAAAGCGGAACTCGCCGTGCTGCCCATCGGCGCGATCAGCCCCGAGCAAGTCGTCGAGGTCGACGAGCCCAGCGACATGGCCGATCTCCTCCTGCCAGTAGATCTCAGGATTGCGAGCGTTCTCGACAACGGCGAAGCCGTCTTGCGCGCGGGCGGCCCACTCGTCGATCCGGTCGTAGATTCCCCACAGCGTTGCCCAGCGTTGGCTGCTGTCCTCGGCCTGCCAGATACAAAGCCGTTCCTGATCGGCGTGCCATGACGTGATCCCCGGCACGTGCACGAGGGGCGGTTGGTACGGCCACGCCGGCCGGACGATGACGCTCATGAACTCCGAGTCGGTGTGTCCGCCGTCGACTAGCGACGCGCGAATCGGGCCCCGCCACTCGCGTTCGTCGACTTGCTCGAAACCGTCGCGCTCGAGTTCGGCGATGAACTCGCGCAGCCGATCTGGTTCTGCTGCTTCGTCGAACGGCGGGTCAGTGTTCACCGAACGACTTCTCGGCGGTCCCGCCGGACGAAACGTTCGCCGCAGCCGCGCCCATCGCTGCTCCGGTGCCCCTGCAACCGGCCGGCAGCCAGAAGACGTTGCTGTACTTGTCGTTCCCACCAAAGACCCTGCGCCATTCGATCGCAGCCTGGCAGCGGCTGTTGCTCGTGACAGCGCGATCGGCCCATCCGGCAAGCTCCCCAAATGCGGCGCGGACCACGCCAAGCTCAGCAGTGCTCGGCGCCGGCGCGTAGGGCTCGGCCAGGATCGGATCGCACACCGGCTGGCTCGACGCCGTCGCCACCCGACGAGCGAGGAACGACAAGGCGCTCGAGATGATGTCCGCCCACGAGTTCCCGACAATCTCACCGGACTTGAAGCCCTCGTGCAGCGCGAACTCGTAGTAAAGCGAGCTCGGCTTCGCCTCTGGCAGGTGGTGGGCCTTGATCTGCCTGATCGCCTTGACCGTGGGAACGAAGGCGCCCCGTCCCGCAACTTTCGGCGCGCGATTGCGGACGTGGGTCTCGGTTGTCAGGGCCACAGGATCGGTGAGTCGCCACGCCCCCGTGCGGTACTGCTCTCCGTTCGCGCCGCGCCGGTCGACTTGCGGGATCCCGTAGTGCTTGTCCCAGCCGACTGCCGGGACGACGTCGACGGAGAACTCGAACGCGAGCTCTTGGAGCGACCTGATCACCTCGTCGACGC
The DNA here is from genome assembly GCA_030774075.1 of Actinomycetota bacterium. Taxonomy (GTDB): domain Bacteria; phylum Actinomycetota; class Acidimicrobiia; order IMCC26256; family PALSA-610; genus PALSA-610. The sequence goes on from JALYLU010000106.1 coordinate 7,524, forward strand.
GAGCCTGACGCCAGTCGTACTCCCGTGCCGCAGACCGAAGTGAGGTGGCGGACGGGTAGCGAGTTCGGTCGAAGCCAACCTTGAAGGACCGCGGCTGCGGCGTTACCCGACCTTGATCGGCAAACGATTGGAGCCCGCGACCAAACATCTCATACGCCTCGTCTGGAGCCATCGAGTTGACGGACTCGAGCGACAGTCGACCGAAGAGGTCCACGTCCTTGCCGGGCCAGATGGACACCCTGCGTGCGTAGCTGCCGATCAGGATGTCGTCGAGACCGTGAGCACGTAGCTCGTCCGAGGTTGCCAACACTGAGCGAACCTCAAAATGGGCGGCAATCGCGATCAACGCCCGGTCGGCAAGCGCGATCCGGCCCAGCATGTCGATGAACTCATCATGGAGCGGGTAGACGGCCATTGGGCGGGCCCTCCTGGGGGTCCTCGAAGGTAGCACGTTTAGGTGCTATCACTCCAGTGGTATTCTTGCATCGTGGGGGACACCTGTGTCAGAGGCCGGGACGCTGACGGGCCTACCCGAGGGGAAGGATGACGCCACGATGACTGAGCACGTCCTGCGACCCGCCCGAGGGCGTTTTCCGAAGATCACGATCTTCCGTGGAAGTCGCGTGTCGGCGCGGTCGACGTGACCGACAAACTCGGACTCGCGGCTCTTCGGTCGCGCCGAAAGCGCACACAGGCTCAGATCGCCGATTCCATCGGAACTTCCCAATCCGGCGTCTCGAGGCTCGAGCGACAACGAGATGTGCTCGTGTCAACGTTGCGGGAGTACGTCGCCGCGACGGGAGGGCGCCTTTACCTCGTCGCGCGTTACCCGGACTTCGAGTGCGAGGTCGATGTTCCTGCGATGGCTGATCTCGCCGCCCACCTGGTTCGACGGCGTACTTTCCGCGTCGCCTGGCAGAACCAGCGCACGCGCCAGCTCGTGCATGTCGGCTCGCTCGAGTTCACCGGCCACGAACACGTCTTCAGCTACACGGTCGAAGCCAGCACTCACCCAGACTTCGAGCCGTTCCCGGCGTTCCCAAACTTCGATGAGACCTACAGGTCGGAACAGTTGTTTCCCTTCTTCGCAGGTCGCGTTCCAGAAGCGGCGAAAACCACCTACGACAGTGTTCGCTCTGCCCTGGGGCTTAGTCGCGTAGAAGCGACACCGATCGAGTTGCTCGCGCGAACGTGGGGAGCGACCCCACACGACACGCTCCAGGTTGTGCCCACGCCCGTCCGCGAAGGCGACCGAGAGATCGTGTCCTTCCTTGTCTCCGGTGTTAGGCATGCAGACGAGGCGGACTCGCGCGTTGGCGAGCGCGTGGCGCAGCTACCGAAAGGGCATCATCTGGAGATCAAGGACGAGCCCGACAACCCCAACAACCCCAACGCGATCCTGATCGAGGACAGCGAACTCACCCTTGGTTGGGTTCCCGACTACATGGTCGACGAGGTCCACAAGCTGCGAGACGCCGGCAACGACGTCGTCGTCGCCGTAGAGCAGGCCAACGGACCCGAGACACCCTGGCACCTCAGACTCCTCTGCCGCCTCGAGGTGAGCTCAGTCGAGGGCTGATCCCAGGGACACTCCACAGCGCGCGCTCCAGATGCCAAGTCCGCGACGGTTCGTAGCGCGCCAGAGCGCCACTACTCGCGTGGCGTGCTTTGGGGAACGGGCTTTAATAGAAGCATCCGCTCGACGTGGTCGGTGGTGCGGCGGGGATGCCCTGATACCACGCGACGAGGAGCGGCTGCGGGCACATGTTCTCGCCACCCGTGGTCTCGACCTGGAAGTGAAGGTGCGGACCGGTGCTGTTGCCGGTGGTGCCCGACAGCATGATTGTTTGCCCGACGGTGACGGCTTGACCGGTGCTGACGAGCAGTTGGCTCCCGTGACAGAAGGTGTACCGAAAACCCTCGGCACCGGCAAGAACGATTCCGTTCCCGCAATCGGACTCGATCGCGGTCTCCGCGAGGATCTGCCCACTTGTCACCGCGTACACCGGCGTGCCTTGTGGGACAGGGATGTCGGCGGCTGGGTAATCGTGGTGCGGCTTCGTGAGATAGTCGGGGTGCTCATCGAAGACGGAGCGGTCAACTGGAAGCGTGTAAGCACCCGCGACGATCCGGCCACCGAGCAGTCCGGGCGCAGCAACGGTGCGGTACTCCGCGGCTTTCGCGAGAACCTCGTTGACGTACGCGGGTGAGGGGTTGTAGCGAAGGATCGCGGCGTTGAGGTCGTCGATGCGACCCGCGTCTCCGCACAGATAGTGCGCGGCGCTGTAGATCGAGTCGTACGCGTTGTCGTAGTCAGGCGTCGCGCCCGCGGGCCGGCCGGGCGCCACGATGCCCCATCGTGCCCACGTGGACTTGAGGAACTGCATGTTTCCGTGCGCGTGTGCCCAGCCGTCCGGCTCGCTCGGATCGGGGATGCGGGCATTGCCGTTCGTGCCATCGATGGCCGGGCCGATGATCGGAGGACGAAGGTCCCCGGTTACGGGATCGGCACGTCCGTCCGCGTGGCGTGACTCTGTGAATCCGATCGCCGCGAGCACTTCCCACGGCAGGCCCGGACATGTGCTCGCAGCATCGACGTATGCGCGCAGCAGGTACGGCGGAATCTCGGCGGTGGCCTCTGGCGATGGCTGGTTGGTGTTTCCCGCGAGCGCGGCCGCGACCACGATGACAAACGCAAGCAGGCCGGCAACTGCGATCGCGACAAGCGCGGCAAGCTTCTTCATCGGGCCGTGGCGACTTTCGGGCCCGCAGGCGTGTCAGCGACGTCGACGACAGTCGCGTCACTTGTCATGCGCGATCCAGTGCGTTCCGTAACGGTGATGACGAGAGTGACCTGGAACCGCCACTTGGTCGTCTCTGGCGTGATGGGCGAAACCGCTGCGACGCGAACGTTCGCCGGCGCGAGTTGCGCGGCTGTCGCGCGACGGGCGCCTTCTTCGAGGCGCGCTTGGTAGTCGGCGAGGGTGATGTCGGCGACGCGCGCGATCCAGCTGTTCGCGGAATCGCCGGGCTGGATTGTCCACGCGGTCTGCGCGAAGCGAGCGGCGATTGCTGCAGCGGCCGCGTCTGCGCCGTTGAGCGCGATTATCGGTGCCGACGGCTCAGACGCTTCGCTATTCGAGGAGCTCGTCGGTATCGGGAGTTGCGCCGGCTGACCCGACGTCGGCGTGGGTGGCCCGAACTCGTCGGCACCGCGGGTTATTGCGGGCGTCAGCAATTCGCGTCGAGGTGCCGCGCTGTGCTGGTC
>JALYLU010000107.1 GCA_030774075.1 Actinomycetota bacterium
GGATACAATTTCCAAATGGAAGTTCAAGGCGAAGGATGTTTTCCGATTTATGACGGGCGAATGCAGTCGTCGGTGACGAGGCGATCGGGATTAGAAAAGCCGGAAGGAATGCCGGGGGCGGTGACGGGTTCGTTGCGTTCGATACGGGCGGCGACTTCGCGGTTGAGGGCGAGGAGTTGGGCGAGGAGATCGGCTTTGGGGGAAAAGCCGTAGGCGGCGAGGACGGCGGCGGCGAGCGCGGCGTGTGCGTGCTCACCGCGTCGATCGCCGGGTACGAAGGGCAGATCGGTCAGGTCGCCTACGGCTCGGCCAAGGCGGGCGTCATCGGTATGACGATCATCGCCGCGCGCGACCTCTCGTCGGTCGGGGTGCGGGTTTGCACGATCGCGCCGGGCACGATCGCGACGCCACCGATGATGATGGCGCCGGAGGCGATGCGCGACGTCTTCGCCGCGAACGTTCCCTTCCCGAAGCGACTGGGCCAGCCCGACGAGTACGCGGCCCTCGCGCAGCACATCGTCGAGAACGGCTACCTCAACGGTGAGGTCATCCGGCTCGACGGCGCGGTGCGGTTCCAGCCGAAGTAGGCCGAGCGCGCAGTCCCGCGGCGCGGATGCGACGGACGAGCTCGTGGGTCGACACCACGTGCGCACCGAGGTCGACGGTGAGCTGCCACCAGCGCTCCGGCACGTCGTAATGGTCGTTGTGGAAGCGCAGCCGCCGCGGCAACGACAACGCGTCGGCGAACGCGTGCAGCTCGTCGAGCGACGCGTCGCTCACGAGATGCGCGAAGCGGGTGCCGTGCGCAGGCCAGCGCGGGCGGTCGACGAGGATCATGGCTTCATCCGAAGAGGTCGCCCATTGCTTCGATCGACGGGACGAAGTATGCCGAACCGCTGACTGGTCGGGTGTAATCCGTGAGATGGTCGTGCAGCCCATCGCCCGCCTGCCCGAACATGCGCCGGAGCATCTTCTCGAAGCGCGTGTGATCGGCGCTGAACGCGACGAAGTAGAGACCGAGCTCGGCGACTCGTCCGTAGGGAACGCTCCGCCGGTAGATCTCGAGCTCTTCACCGTCCTCCTCGATCACGACCCGGGCGATGTGCGCGGTCGGGGGCTTGGCCGTGCCGTCGAGCTCGACGCTGTCGACCTTCGTCCGGCCGAAGACGCGTTGCTGGTCCTCGTCCGAGAGGGCGTGGAACTTCGCGAGGTCGTGGATCCAGCGTTGCGTGATCGCGAACGAGCCGCCGGCACCCGGTAGCCCTTCCGAGACGACCGCGACCGCGTTGGCTTCCTCGACCGGAGGATTCTCCGTACCGTCGATGAAGCCCGTGAGATCGCGACCGTCGTGGTACACGAAGCCGGCAAGATCGGTCTGCAAGTTCGCGACCGGAGCGAGCAACGCGGCGACCGCGCGCGCGACGTCGAGCATGACGTCTTCCCCGGTTCCGTGTGTCCAGATCCAGACGTCGTGCTGGGTGCGCGCCAATCCGTCGAGCGCGGGGAGCTCGAAGTCGTCGATGCCCGCGGTACTGGGGCGGAGACCGTTCCACAGGGACGGTCGGAACCCGACCACGATGTTGGCACCACCCGCCGTCACCGAGGGTTGACGCAGACCTCGCATTGCGTCCAACACCTCGGCGGGTTCGACGCCGGGATTCGTGTCGAATTCGAGGTGCCGATGCGAACGGGTGCCCTGGGCGAAGATGCCCGGTTGCGCGGTCGGCATGGTTTCAGGCGTCTCGCAGGCCGATGCGCGCCGACTCGTTCATGATGTGCTCGACCCACCACGCCGGCGCCGAGTTCATCAACGTGGCGAGGTCCCAGTAGTCCCACCACCGCACCAGCTTGCCGTCGCGCGCCTCGTGCATCGACACGAAGGGAAGTGATGCGCGTTCGCCCGTCGGCCATTCCCAGTGCTCGACGTGCTCGGTGACAACCATGTCGTCTTCGGCGATGATGGCGCGCACGTCGTGCGAGATCGACGAGAGCGGCTCGAGACCCAAGCGGAGGCGTGCCGCGATCTGGGCGGGACCGCGTGCGACGTCGTCGACGGGGGTGGGCACGTCGGTGTACTCGCCGTCGTCGGCGAAGGCCGCGCCGACCGCGTCGAAGTCGCGGCGGTAGAGGTCGGCCCAGAGCTCCTCGACCAGTTCCCGATTGTTCACACCGAGCTCCTGAGCAGGGGCGGGCTCGGACTGAACCGTACGGGCATCGATTCGAGACCGCTGATGAAGTTCGCGCGCCGGCGCGGCAACTCGGCCGGTTCGACGGCGAGCTCCAGGTCCGGCAGTCGCAGCAGGAGTTGCTCGAACATCACCTTCAGCTCGAGCCGGGCCAGTGCCTGACCGAGGCAGAAGTGGGCACCAAACCCGAACGCGAGATGCTCGTTGGGCTGCCGCTCGACGTCGAACCGGAACGGCTGCTCGAATCTCGTCTCGTCACGATTGGCCGACTCGAACAACAGCATGCATTTCTGCCCGGCCGTCATCGGCTGACCCATGAACTCCGTGTCGCGCGTGACCGTTCGGCACATGTTCTTGATCGGTGTGACCCAGCGCAGCATCTCCTCGACCGCGACCGTGATCTTCGACGGATCGTCGACGAGCAGCCGGCGTTGGTCGGAATGCAAGAGCAGTTGCTCGACGCCGCCGCTGATGACGTGGCGCGTCGTCTCGTCGCCTCCTACGAGGATCAACAGCGATTCGTGCAGCACGTCGTCGGGGCTGAGTCGATCGCCGTCGACCTCCGCATGCACGAGCACGCTCATGAGGTCGTCGGTCGGCTGAGCCTGGCGCTGCGCGACGGCGTGCGTGCAGAACGCGGAGTAGCCCTCCATGGCCTGCATCGCCTTCAACCACTGCTCCTCGCTGGCGTTGCCGCTCTGCGCGCTGACCATGTCGTCCGACCACTGGAGCAGATCGCTGCGATCCTCGGGCTCGACGCCGAGCATGTCGCCGATCAAGATCATCGGCAGCGGCGCCGCGACGTCGGTGACGAAGTCACATTCGCCCCGTTCGCATACCTGGTCGATGATCGCGTCGCACACGTCGCGGATCTTCTGCTCGCTGTCGCGGACGCGCCGCGGCGTGAAGCCCTTGTTCACGATCTTGCGCCGCTTCCAGTGCTCGGGGTCGTCCATGTCGATCATCATCGGGATCGGCCCGTTGTCAGGGCGGATGCCGCCGGCGTTCGAGAACGTCGCGGGGTCCTTCTCCATCGCGAGGAGCGCTGCGTACGACGCGATGCCCCATACCCCGTTCCGAGCGTCGAAGTACACGGGCGCGTTCTCGCGCATCCACGTGTACTTCTCGTGCGGGTCGTCGACGTAGAAGCTGCCGTCGAGCAAGTCGATGTCGGCGCGTGTGGGGTGCGTGTTCATGTTTTGCTTTCCGGGGTCGACTCCACGCTCCGCTCCCCTCCGGTCGCTGCGCTGTCGTCTCGCTACTTTGGCGGCATTCGGATGCCGGCGTCCATACGGATCACCTCGCCGTTCAGGTAGCCGTTGCGAACGATCTCCATCGCGAGCGAGGCGAAGTCGTCGGGCACGCCCAGACGCTTCGGGAACAGCACCGATTGCGCGAGCGCGTCGCGCGCGTCGTCCGGTAGACCGCCGAGCAGCGGGGTGTCGATGAGCCCGGGTGCGATCGTGCATACGCGGATGCCGACCGCGGCGAGATCGCGGGCCGCAGTCAGCGTGAGCGAAACGACGCCGCCTTTCGAAGCCGAATACGCGGCCTGGCCGATCTGACCGTCGTACGCGGCGATCGACGCCGTGTTCACGACGACGCCCCGCTCGCCCTGCTCGTTCGGGTCGTTCGCCGACATTCCGGACGCGACCAGGCGGAGGACATTGAACGTACCGACGAGGTTGATCTCGAGGACCTTGCGGAACGTGTCGAGGGAATGCGGGTCGCCGGCCCGGTTGAGCGTCCGCTCGGCCCAGCCGATCCCCGCGCAATGGATGCAGGTGCGAAGCGGAGCCAGCGCGGTCGCGGCGGCCACGCCGGCGGAAACTTCGTCCTCGTTCGCCACGTCGGCGGGCGCGAATCTCCCGTCGATCTCGCCCGCGACCTGTTCGCCCTTGGCCTGGTCGCGGTCGAGGATCACGACCGTCGCACCCGCGCCGGCCAGGACGCGGGCCGTCGCTTCGCCCATGCCCGAGGCGCCGCCGGTCACGAGTGCCGTCGACCCGGCGAGCGGGCTCGGGGAAGTCTGCATAGCTCCCGACCTTATGACAGTGGGGAATCTGCGGCCCGGCCCGCGGGTTCGAATCCGTGTGCTATCCGCGGAACCTTCGTGCGTCGAGGTGCGCGCGGTCATCGACTGGTACGTCGATTGCGAGTGCGACGCCACCACGATGCTCGTGATCGCCGCCCATCTCGACGATTGTTGCGGATGCTGTGACGAGCTGTCGAAGCTCCGGTGGTTGAAGTCGGCGGTGCGGCGGTGCGGCGCGCCAGAATCACGGTCGTGGCCCTGATCTCTTACCCGCAACGGCTCGCCGACCACGTCGCGTCCGATCCGGATCATCCCGCCCTCAGCTACGAGCAACGCACCGTCACCCGTGCCGAGCTTGAGGCGCTCGCGAACCGAACGGCCCGGGTGCTTGCGTCGAAGGACGTCGGTCAGGACGATCTCGTGACGATCGCTCTCCCGAACGGTGTCGCGTTCGTCGCAACGACGATCGCGTGCTGGAAGCTGGGCGCGATCCCGCAACCGGTCTCGGCTCGCCTTCCCGAGCGCGAGCTCGACGCGATCATCGAGCTCGCGGCGCCGCGCATCGTCGTGGAAGCGGAGCTCGATGTCGACGGGTTCGACGACGGGCCGTTGCCCGACGCAGTGTCGAACCCCTATAAGGCAATGACGTCGGGCGGCTCGACCGGGCGGCCCAAGCTGATCCTCGCGAACCAGGCGAGTGTGATCGATCCCGACGCGGTGCCGCTCCTCGGAATGAAGCTGAACGGAACGCACGTGATGCCGGGGCCGCTGTATCACAACGGTCCGTTCATCTGGACGATGACGGCGCTGCTCGCGGGCAACCATGTGGCGCTCGGAGGGAAGTTCGACGCGGAGAGAACACTCCAGCTCGTCGACAAATACCACCCCGATTCGATGTACGTGGTGCCGACGATGATGGCGCGCATCTCGAAGCTCCCGCGCGACGTGCGCGATCGCTACGACGTGTCGTCGTTGCAGACGGTGTGGCACCTCGCGGCGCCGTGTCCGCCCTGGCTCAAGGAGGAGTGGATCAACTGGCTGGGTGCGGAGACGATCTGGGAGCTCTACGGCGGTACCGAGGCGCAGGCCGCGACCATCATCAGCGGAGTCGAGTGGTTGGAGCACCGGGGTTCGGTCGGCCGCGTGAACGTCAACCAGTTCCAGGTGCTGCGTCCGGACGGCTCGGTTGCCGAACCGGGCGAGGTCGGCGAGGTCTTCATGCGGCCGTCGGACGACGAGAACGTGCGCACGTATCGCTATGTCGGTGCCGAGGCCCGCCGCATCGTGGGCGGTTGGGAGTCCCTCGGCGACATGGGTGCGATCGACGCCGACGGTTATCTCTCCCTCAGCGACCGCCAGACCGACATGATCCTCGCCGGAGGAGCGAACATCTATCCCGCTGAGATCGAAGCCGCGCTCGACGAGCATGCGCGCGTGCGGTCGTGCGCGGTGATCGGTCTGCCCGACGACGATCTCGGCAACGTGGTGCACGCGATCGTGCAGACCGACGACGGTTCGCCGATCGACCTCGACGAGTTGCGGTCCCACCTGGGCGAGCGCCTGGTCCGTTACAAAATCCCTCGCACCTTCGAGTTCACGACCGAGCCGCTGCGCGACGACGCGGGCAAGCTCCGCCGCTCCGCGCTGCGGGCCGAACGCGTCTCAGATCACACGTCCGGCATGTAGCAGCGCGTGAACACCGTCCGGCCCTGGCCGAGGAGATTGTCGCAGTGGTCGCGCAACTTTTCCATCGAGTGGCCCCTCGACAACAGGAATCGGTTCTCGTGAAACTCGCCTCGTATGTTCGCGACCCTTGAAAGCATCTTCGCGCGGTAGAGCACGTCGTATTCGCCGCCCTCGATGTCGATCTTGAGGAGTGGGCACCGCTCGATCTGGTGTTGTTCCATTATCTGATCGAGCGTGATCGACGGGACCGTTACTCGATCGTGACCGAACAATTCGTGATCAGCGATGTATGCGCTGCCTCCGCCGGTATTCGATTGCAGGTGCGACATCAGCTCGACGTCACGGCCGTCTCCCGTAACCGCCAGATTGAAGGCGGTGACGTTATGAACACGGTTTCGCCTCAGGTTGGCCGTAAGCAACTCGAACACTCGAGGTATCGCCTCGAATGCAAGAACTCTCACGTCTGGGTTTCGTTTCGCGAGAAATATCGATACGACGCCGATGTGCGCGCCAATATCGAGGATCGTGTCGCCCGGCTCGAGGTCGATGTCCCGAAAGTCGTAGGCGCCGAGTCCGACCTCGCCCGCGACGACCTCGACCGCGACGGAACCTGCGATGTCACCGAGAAGCAGTTGTTCTCCGCAAACGCGTAACTCTCGCAGCACGACGCCCGGCTCGGCGCGAACCCCTGAATACTTGAGACGGCGGCGGATGCCGTCGGCGACGCGCTTGGGAGTCAACTGCACAATCCGCGAAGATTACGGCCGCCGAGAGCGCGACTCGCGATGCGGCTAGACTAGAATATCGTTCTAGATTGCGCGCGATCGCGGAGGTGGCCATGGGTACCGTCGAGTTCGACGTGTTCGACGCTGACAACCACTACTACGAGGCGACCGACGCATTCATCCGGCATCTCCCGAAGCACCGCTCGAAGTTGGTGCAGTGGGCCGACGTCGATGGCAAGCAGCGGATGATCGTCGACAACAAGCTCTTTCGTTTCATCCCGAACCCGACATTCGACCCGGTCGCGCGGCCCGGTTGTCTCGACGAGTACTTCCGGGGCCAGCAGGCCGGCGACGACATTCGCGCCGCGTTCGGCGAGCTGGAGCCGATCCGTCCCGCGTATCGCGACCCGGCTGCCCGCGTCACGGTCATGGATACGCAAGGTATGCAGGGGTGCTTCTTGTTCCCGACGCTCGGCGTGGGCGTCGAGGAAGCGATGCTGCACGACCCCGACGCGCTGCACGACGTGTTCCATGCTTTCAACGAGTGGATGCTCGACGATTGGACGTTCAACTACGCCGACCGCATCTACGCCGCGCCCTACATCGCGCTCCAGGATCCGCGCCGCGCCGAGCAGGAGGTCGAGTACGCGCTCGCGAACGGCGCGCATGTCGTGGTGATGCGCTCGGGGCCGGTGCGCGGTCCCGGCTTCTCGCGCAGTCCGGGCGATCGGGTGTACGACCGCATGTGGGCGCGCATTGCCGAAGCCGGCGTCCTCGCCGCGTACCACTCGGGGGACGCGGGCTACAACCGCTATGCCGACGAGTGGGGAGGCGGCGGCGACTTCCAGGCCTTCCGCAACGACCCCTTCCGCAGCGTGACCGGTGGGCATCGCCCTATCTACGACACCGTGGCCGCGCTGGCGTGTCACGGCGTGCTCCGCCGGCATCCGAACCTGCGGGTCGCGACCATCGAGAGCGGCTCGGAATGGGTCGCGCTGTTGCTGAAGGCATTGAAGAAGTCGTATGGCCAACTCCCCGGTGCCTACGAGGGAGTCGATCCGGTCGAGCAGATGCAGGAGCACGTGTGGGTCTCGCCTTACTACGAGGACGATCTCGACGAGTTGCGCAACGAGCTCGGCGCGACCCAGATGATCTTCGGCTCCGACTACCCCCACGCGGAGGGTCTCGCCGATCCGAAGTCGTTCGTCGACGATCTCCCGAATTTCTCGGAGGACGAGATCCGGCTCGTGATGCGCGAGAACGGGCTCGCGCTCTCGCAGCCGCGGACCTGATGCCCTGATGCGCTGACGTGCTAACGCGCTAGTCGGGTTTCACCGCGACGACGAGGTCGCGCGTGATCGCATGGTCGACGCGATGTTCGAACGACTCGTTGCCGGCGTACGGCTCGAGACCGTGTCGACCGAGCAGGTCGACGAGCTCGTCGCGCGCGAGCACTTTGGTGTTCCAGGACAACCCGATCGCGGCGCCGGGCTTCATTGCGCCGATCCAGCCGTCGAGCGCGGCGTCGAGGAGCTCTTCTGGACGTCGCGTGCGCGCGTCGGGTCGGGCGCGACTGGTGTGCTGCACCCCGTACGGCAGATCGGCGATCACCGCATCGAAGACGGGTTTGCGGTAGTGCTCGCCGGCTTGGGTCGTGTCGTCGTTCACGAGGCGTACGCGCTGTACGTCGTCAGCCTTGTACTCGTCCCTGTCGCGGGCGAAGACCACCTCGAGCCGGCGGCCGACGACCTTCCCGTCACGTCGCAGCGGCATGGTGTGGACCTGATGTTTGTAACGCTTGTCCTTCAGCCAGGTGACGAAGAACGTGCGGTACGCGTCGTAGGCGGCGCGATCGATCTCGATGCCGTCGACGTCGAAGCCGTAGACGAGACCTTGGTTCAACGACGTTCCGCGCCCGCACGCCGGGTCGAGCACGCGTAGCCGGCGGACCGGCCAATCAGAAGCGTGGGCCGACGCCGCGAGCGTCACGTTGAACAGCAGCTTCGTGAACCGCTCGTTGGTCTTGCCCTTGTACCGCTGGATCGTCAGCAGATCGTCGTCGAGGTGCGCGACGGGAGTGAGGGCGACGGGAACGAGGCGCCCGTCGTCGGCGAGCTGGAACAACGCGAAGGCGGACGACAGGTTGGAGAGGAGTGCGACGTCGTCGGCGGACATCGCCTCGGCGGCCGAGAAGCGCACGTAGTCGACACCGCCGATGACCGTCGGCTCCACGGCGTGCAGCCAACCGTTCAACACCCGCTCGTTGAGCACCGAGAGCTCGGCGCGGTTCAGCGCGGCCGCACCCTTGCTGTAGAGGCGATTTGCCGCGGGTCGAAGGAGCAGTGCGTACGCGGCCATCGCCGGTCAACGTACTGCCGACGTCGGGAGGCGCCGGCGTGCGTAGGCTCGGCGCTCGTGACTCGCCTCATCTTCCACATCACGACCGCGCCCGAGTGGGACGCCGCGCGCGGCGTCGGCGAGTACCACGCACCCAGCCTGGAAACCGAAGGCTTCATCCATTGCTCGCTGCCGACCCAGGTGAATCACGTCGCCGACTGGTTCTACCGAGACGTTCCCGATCTCGTGCTGCTCTGCGTCGACCCGGCCGAGCTGACGAGCGAGTTGCGGTGGGAGCCGTCGTCCGATTCCTTCGCCGGCGAGTTCCCCCACGTGTACGGCCCGATCGCGATCGCCGCCGTCGTCGCCGCCATTCCGTGGGGTCCCGGCGAAAACGGCTTCGCCCTCCCCGACCAGATCCGCGACCTCCTCGACGGCTAACCCACCCTCCTTGCCAACTGTTCGCAAGAAAAATGACGCGTGGGCGCCAATTCGTTTGCCATCTGTTGGCAACAAAAGCGCTAGGTGAGGTCGGGGAGGGCGAGGTCGAGGTTCGCCTCTTCGAGGCCGCCGTCGACCTCGAACAGCTTTCCGGTCACGAAGCTGCCGGCCGGCGAGGCGAGGTAAAGCGCGCACAGCGCGATGTCCTCGGGACGCCCGAGCCGTTTGAGTGGCGTGCGCCGCACCATCTCGTCGCGTATCTCGGGATTGTCGAGCACGGTCTCGAGCGCGCTCGTCGCGATCGAACCGACCGCGATCGCGTTGACCCGGACCTTCGGCGCGAGGTCGGCCGCGGTCAACCGCGTCATGTGAGACAGCGCCGCCTTCGCGGTGCCGTACGCGACGAACCCGCGGTCGCGCAGGCGTCCGATCGCGGACGAGATGTTGACGATGGCACCCTCTCCGGTCGCGAGCAGGTGTGGGGTCGCGGCCTTGCTGAGGACGAACGCGGTCGTCACGTTGAAGTGGAACGACCGCTCGAAGAAACCGGGACTCGTGTCGAGGAAGGGTCGCGGCATCGTTCCGCCCGCGTTGTTCACGACGACGTCGATCCCACCGAGCTCGGCGACCGTACGAGCGACGATCTCCTGGAGCACGTCGTTGTCGTTGACGTCGGCGGGGATGACGAGCGCTTCGCGGCCGGCGGCGCGCACGTCGGCCGCGACCTCGTCGAGCTGGTCCTTCGTGCGCGCGGTCAGCACGATGTTCGCGCCCGCATCGGCGAAGGTCCGGGCGATCGACGCGCCGATGCCGCGTCCGGCGCCGGTGACGATCGCGACCTTGCCGTCGAGCCGGAACGCGTCGAGCACGCTCACGCGAGATACCGCGAGATCGACTCTACGATCGCGACCGGCTTGTCGCCGCCCTCGCGCTCCATCGTGATGCGGACCGTTGCCTGTACTCCGCCCGGGACGTCCTTGACGTCGAGGAGCTCGCCCCGGGCCCGAACCCGGGAGTTGACGGGCACCGGCGCCGGGAAACGGACCTTGTCGGCGCCGTAGTTGATGCCCATCGAGATCCCCCCGACGCGCACCAGCTCGCCGAGGAAGTGCGACGCCAGCGACAGCGTCAGGTAGCCGTGCGCGATCGGCGCCCCGAAGGGCCCGGCCTTGGCGCGCTCGGTGTCCACGTGGATCCACTGGTTGTCGAGCGTGGCGTCGGCGAACTTGTTGATCTGGTCCTGGGTGATCGTGATCCACTCGGTCGGGCCGAGCTGGGTGCCGGCCGCGTCGAGCAGGTCCTTGGGGGAGGCAAACGTCGTCGTCATGTGCCGCACGCTATTAGGGGCGACGGCTGCGGTGCCGATGTAGTGG
>JALYLU010000108.1 GCA_030774075.1 Actinomycetota bacterium
CGTCACCGAGCTCTGCGGCGGCGTGCTCGACGGGCTGGTTGCGGCCGCGGGCATCATGGGCGATCAGCCGCTCGTGGTCGCGGTCAACTACTTCGGGGCGATCGCGTCGTTGGACGGGCTGCGACCACTCCTCGCGCACGGCACCGACGCATCCGCCGTCGCGATCAGCTCGAACTCGACGACGACCACTCCCGGGCTCCCGACCGACCTCGTCGACGTGATCTTGGCGGGTGACGAAGCGCAGGCCCTCGCGGCGACGAGCCGCGCCCCGGGAGTGTTCGCGTACCCCGCTTCCAAGCTCGCGCTCGCGCGCTGGGTCCGTCACCACGCGCCGCGGCCGGACTGGATCGGCGCGGGCATCCGGCTCAACGCCGTCGCACCGGGGGTGATCGAGACCCCGATGACGAAAGACGACCTCGAGTTCATCTTCAGCATTCCCGACACGTTCCCCGTGCCGATCGGTCGTCCCGGCTTGCCTTCCGAGATCGCGAGCCTGCTCGCGTATCTCCTCTCTCCCGACGCGGGCTTCTTCTGCGGGTCGGTGGTGTTCGTCGACGGCGGGACCGACGCGGCCGTGCGCGCCGACGATTACCCGACACCGCGGGACTGACGGCGGCCCAGGCTCGCGTGGCACATCGGGTGACAAGCATCCCGTGACAAGATGTGACGATGCCGCCTGAAGAAGAAGCAGCGATGAAGCTCGAGACGCCGTGGCGACGCGATCTCGTCGAGGTCGGGTCGGCAATGGGGAAGTGGGCGCGGGCGACGCTCGGAGTGGATGCGGACGTTTCGAGCGCGTCGGCTCCGGGCAACGGCATGTCGAGCGAGACGGTGCTCTTCGAGATGACGCTCGGCGGCGAGCGCGAGCGTTACGCGGCCCGGCTCGCGCCGATGCCCGACGTGTACCCCGTGTTCCCCGAGTACGACATCGAGTTGCAGGCCAAGTGCATGAACCTCGTCCGGGCTCGCACCGATGTTCCTGCGCCCGACGTGCGCTGGGTCGAGCTCGACCCGCACTGGCTCGGTACCCCGTTCCTCGTGATGCGCCGGATCGACGGCGAGGCGCCGCCCGATATCCCGCCGTACGTGTTCGGCGGTTGGGTCGCCGACGCGCCGCCGGAGACGCGGGCCGCGATGCAGACCCGCACGCTCGAGGTGCTGACGAAAGTGCACGAGATCACGCCCGCGAACGCTGATCTCTCGTTCCTGGCACGGCCGCGACACGGAACGACCGCGCTGCGTCAGCAGGTCGGGCACGAGCGCTGGTACTACGACTGGGCGCGCGAGGGCGTTTCGTACCCGTTGATCGACGCGACGTTCGCGTGGCTCGACGCGCACTGGCCCGACGAGGGCGAAACGGTGCTCAACTGGGGCGACGCGCGGGTCGGCAACATCTTGTACCGCGACTTCACGCCGATCGCCGTGCTCGACTGGGAGATGGCGACCGTGGGCCCGCGCGAGGTCGACCTCGCGTGGATGATCTTCCTGCACGAGTTCTTCCACGACATGGCGGTGGGCTTCGGGCTGCCGGGGATGACCGACTTCATGCAGCGCGACTCCGTCGTCGCCGAGTACGAGACGCTGAGCGCGCACGAGGTGCGCAACCTCGACTGGTTCGAGGTGTTCGCCGCGCTGCGGTTCGCGATCGTCTCGATTCGCACGAGCAAGCGGGGCATCGCGTACGGCACGATGGAGGAGCCGGCCGACCCCGACGACCTCATCATGTTCCGCAACCTGCTCGCGGCGATGCTCGCCGGCACGTACTGGTCGTAAGAACAGCCGTAGGAACTGGCCGCGCGGCGCAATAGGGTCTCTGCGTGCCTTCATTCGAGTTGGAAGCTGCGGTTGCCGCCCTCTTGCGCGATGGAACGTCAGAGGTCGTCCAACCGCATCCGGGCGGGCCCGTGCGGGTCGACGGTTTCACCGTCGGCGCACCTCTCATGACGGGCAACGCACCGCATCGCGGCGAGATGCACCCCGATGGCGACGAGCTGCTCTATCTCGTCTCGGGAAGAATCGACGTCATCACCGAAGAGGGCGGCGACGAGGCGAACGTCGGCGCGGAACGCGTCGAGACGTTGCGACCGGGCCAGGCGATCCTCGTGCCGAGGGGCGTATGGCACCGGGTCGAGGTGCGTGAGCCGAGCCGGCTCGTCCACATCACACCCGGACCGGGAGGCAAACACCGACCGCTCTGAGCACAGGTGGCAGGATGCGCAGATGCAGATGACGACTGAGCGGCTGGAAGTCCAGCGGACCATCGAGGCCGAGCCGGCGGCGATCTTCCGGGTGCTGTGCGACCCGCAGGGACATGTGACGATCGACAGCTCCGGCATGCTGATGGACGCCACGGGCGAGCCCGTCACCGCAGTCGGCGACAGCTTCGTCGTGCACATGGATCGCGAGGCGCTGAACGACTACCCGATGGGCCACTACGACGTGACCGTCACCATCGCCACGTTCGTTCCCGACCGCGAGATCGCGTGGACGACCCTCGGCCAGATCCGTCCGGGGATCGGCCACGTCTACGGATACACGCTCGATTCCGTCGACGGCGGCACGCTCGTCACCTCCTACTACGACTGGTCGTCCATCGGTCCCGACTGGAAAGCGGCCGGCATCTTTCCGATCATCTCCGAGGGTGCGTTGCGGGCCACCCTCGGGATCCTCGCCCGCACGGTGGCGCGGGGCGGCACGTAATCACCCCGCCTGGGTCAGTCGCGGTACTCGGGGGTGCGCTTCTCCTTGCGGGCGCGGATGGCCTCCTCGAAGTTCTGGGTGGTCAGGCGCACGTACAGCTGGGCGATGCCTTCGTGGTCCATGTGTGCGTGCAGGCTGGCCGCGTCGAGGCTCGACCAGAGCATCCGCTTGGTGACCTCGACTCCGACGCGCGAGAAGCCGATCATGCGTTCCGCGACCGAGTAGCACTCGTCCAGCAGTTGGTCGTCGGTGACGACGCGCGACACGAGTCCGATCTGCGCTGCCTCTGCGGCGTCGACGTCGCGACCGGTGAGCATGATGTCGAACGCGCGCGCGGAGCCGATCTCGCGCGGGAGCAGGTAGGAGATGCCGAGCTCGCTCGCGGTGAGGCCGTTGTTGATCCCCGCGGCCCGGAAGTACGCGGCCTCGGACGCGATGCGGATGTCGCACGCGCACGCCAGGCAGAATCCACCGCCGATCGCAGCACCGTTGATCGCGCCGATCACGGGTTGGTGCATCTTGCGAATCGCGGTGATGACGTCGTCGAGCAGCTCGAGCGCGCGCCGGGCGATCGAGGTCACGGTCAGGCCGTCGATGTTCGGCACGATGCCGGCGTCCTCGAGGTCGGCGCCCGAGCAGAACCCGTGGCCGGCGCCGGTGAGCACGACGACGCGCACGTCGTTGTCATGACTCAACGTCTCCAGAGCCTGACGTAGCGGGATCATCACGTCGAACGCCATCGCGTTCATCCGCTCCGGACGGTTCAGCGTCACGAGCGCGACGTGCGGGCGGGGCTTGTCGATCTCGACGAATGACATGTCTTTCCTTGTCTCCGGAGTTCGGGTCTCAGGGGCTGATGCCGGCGTGACGCACGGGCCGGAACGGACCCGAGGCGCGGGTCTCGCTCAACGTCAGGCCGTGCAACAGCGCGTCACGCAGGTCACGCGGGTCGATGACGTCGTCGTAGCCCATGCCGCTCGCACTGCGGAAGGCGGCGGCCGACTGCTCCGCCGCGATGAGGGCCGCCTCTTCGTCGGTGAGCTTCGCGGAGGCGGCGCCGCTCGACGCGGGGAGCGCGCCGAGCGTGATCGCGGGGAACGTGAGCGAGATGGTCTGGCCGTCGAACGGGTTCATGCCCATGATCGACGAACCGAACCCGAACGCCTTGCGGACGGTGACGTGCAACTTCGGTCCCCGCAACCGGTGCTGCGACGCGAACATGCGGGCGACGGCGCGGAGCGCGCCCGTCCGCTCGGCCTGCGTGCCTGCCATTACCCCGGGGTTGTCGGCGAGGAGGATGCACGGCAGGTGGAACGCGCCTGCGACGTCGAGGAAGTGCGCGGCCTTCTCCGCGGCCGCGGTGTCGACGGTGCCGGCCCGGACACTCGGGTCGTTGGCCACGATCGCGACGCTGCGGCCTCCGAGCCGGGCGAGCGCGGTGACGATCGCCGCGCCGTAGTGCGGTTGCACCTCGAAGCACGACCCCGCGTCGACCACTCGCTCGACGACGGCGCGCATCGAATAAGGCTGGCGCGGGTTCGGCGGGATCACGTCGAGCAGATCGTCGAGCGGGCGCGGACCGGTGTCGCGCCCTTCGACCGCGCCCGGCGGCGCGGTCCACGCGTTCGGGGGGAAGTACGAGAGGTAGCGACGCGCGGTCGCGATCGCGTCGGTGTCGTCGGCGGCGAGGTTGTGCGCCACGCCCGAAGTCTCGACGTGCACCTGCGGCCCGCCGAGCTCCTCCTTCGTCACGTCTTCGCCGATCGCGTCCTTCACGAGCGGCGGCCCGGCGCTGAAGAGTTGCGAGTCGGGCGTCATGACGACGAAATCCGACAGGGGCGCGGTCAACGCGCCGTGCCCCGCCGACGGCCCGAGCACGAGGCACACCATCGGCACGATGCCCGACAGCTCGGCGAGTGCCTGCAGGTCGTTCGGCTTGCGCCCGCTCGGCTTGTTCGTGAGCCGGTGGCCGGCGCCTTCGAGCATGAACACGAGCGGCACCCGCTCCTGACGCGCGAGTTGCGCGAGCCGGTAGCGCTTGTCGGCCGCGCCGTTGCCGATCGAGCCGCCGAGCACCGTGAAGTCCTCGACGCCGGCCAGTACGGGCCGCCCGCCGATGCGTCCCAGACCCGCGACGAGCGCGTCGGCGGGGGTGTCGGGGGCGCCCGTGAACGCGCCGAGCTCCGCGAAGGTGCCGGCGTCGAACAGGGCGTCGATCCGCTGGCGCGCGTCGAGCTTGCCGCGCCCGTGATGCCGGTCCACGCGTTCGGACCCGCCCATCTCGCGACTCGACGCGCGCCGGTGCTCGAGCTGCGTGAGGATCGGCTCCCACGCGTCTCTATTGGTTCGATCGGTCACCGGTCGCCACTCGAAGCGCGACTCGAGGTGCTGCTCACTGACCCGCGGCCTGCTTCACGCTCGCGACCGCGTCGCCCGCGAGCAGCGCCTGCACGGCCGGCAGCTTGGTCGCCAGGCCCTGGAGCTCGGATCCCGCGCGCAGGCCGGTGCGGATTCCCATGATCTCCATCGCGCGGTGCACGCTGCGCTTGTTGATCTGCAAGAGCTCGGCCGGCACGCCGGCGATGCGGGATGCGATCGCGACGACCCTCGTGTCGAGCTCGGCGGCGGGGAACGCCCGGTTCGCCAACCCCATGCGCACCGCGTCGTCTCCGGTGATCGGATCGCCGGTGAGCACGAGCTCCATCGCGTTGCGCATTCCGACGAGCCAGGGGTGGTACTGGAAGTCCGGTGGGCTGATGACGCGGACAACGGGATAGCTGAACGGCGCGTCGTGTGCGACGTAGACGAGGTCGCACGCGGCGGCGAGCTCGGTGCCGCCCGCCATGGCGTATCCGTGAACTTGCGCGATGACCGGCTTGGCGAGATCCCAGATGCGTACCCAACCCTCGGTGACGTGACGTGACCAGCTGCCATCGCCGCCGGCGGTGTAGTACGGGCGTTCGTCGTCGGCGCGGGAGGGTTTGAGGTCGTAGCCGGACGAGAAACAGGAGCCCGAGCCCCGAACGATCGTGACGTGGACCGCGTCGTCGAGGTCGGCGGCTTCGAACGTCGCGAACAGCTCGGCGCGCATGCGGTTGTTGATCGCGTTGCGCTTCTCGGGACGGTTGAGAGTGATGCGGCGGACGCCGGGCGCCGGGTCGTCGACCGCGATGAACTCGACGGGCGATTCATTCGTCTCATTCGTCACGTCGTGCTCCCTTGTCTCGACGGCTGGGCGAGGTCGGCCATGAGCTCGACCTCATCGTCTCGATGGGCGTGGATCGTCAGACCGGTGACCCCGCACTCGGTCCACGGGACGAATCGCGTCGCGATCCGGTCGGGGGAGCCGAGCAACGCACCCTCGTCGACGTACTCGTCGGGAACCGCGCTCGTCGCGTCGTCGCGCCGGCCCGCGATAAACAGTTCCTGGATCCGCTCGGCCGCCTCCGCGTAGCCGCGGCGAACCATTGCATCCTTGTGGAAGTTGTGGTCGCGCGCGCCCATCCCCCCGACGTACAACGCGACGCGGGGCTTCATCGCCGCGATCGTGGCCGCCACGTCGTCGGTCAGGTGCACGGTGGTCGACGCGTGGATCGCGAACGTGTCGAGCGAGCGGCCCGAGCGCGCCGCGCCCTTCTCCAGGGTGGCGCGGAACTCGGATGCGTTGGCGGGGGAGAGACCCATGGGGATCCACCCGTCGGCGACCTCACCGGCGAGCGCGACGTTCGCGGGACCACCGGCGGCGAGATAGATCGGCAGCGACGGATTGGGATGGAGGATCGACCGGAGCGGTTTGCCCAAACCGGTCGCGTCGGCGCCGGCGTAGGGCAGCGAGATCGCGCGGCCCTCGTGCGCGACCGGCGCTTCGCGCCGGAAGACCTTGCGCATGATGGCGACGTAGTCGCGCGTGCGCGCGATCGGTTTCGCCCACGGCTGGCCGTACCACCCTTCGACGATCTGCGGGCCCGACAGGCCGAGGCCTGCGATCACACGCCCGGGCCCGGCGAGGGCTTCGAGCGTCGCGAACGCCATGGCGGTGGCAGCCGGCGTGCGGGCGGAGATCTGGACGACGCCGGTCGCGAGCTTGATCCGGCTGGTCGAGGCCGCGAGATACGCGAGCGGGGTCAGCGCGTCGGCGCCGTAGGCCTCGGCCGTCCAGACGGAGTCGTACCCGAGGCGTTCCGCGAGCTGCACACGTGCGACGGGGAGCGTGACGTCGGCGCCCGACCACGCGTCGAGAGCAAGTCCGAGCAACACGTGCGCACCTTACGACACGCGGTAGCGGTCGAACCCGGGCGTCAGCAGGACGGCTCGATCGCCGGTGATGCCCATCCCTTCGTATCCGGCACGCGTCGCGAGCCAGCGCATACCGGCACCCGGCCCGAGGACGACGGCCGCGGTCGCGTAGGCGTCTGCGATCGCGAGGTCGGGCCCGACGACCGTGACCGACGCGAGCCCGATCGCCGGCAAGCCCGTACGCGGATCGAGAACGTGGTCGCCGCGCTCGTAGCGGCCGGAAGTCGCGATCGCCGCGTCGGTGACCATGAGCACGCCCGCGACCCGATCCCGCACCCAGGGGTGCTGGATCCCGAGGCGCCATCCGTCGGCACCGTCGCCGTTGGCCTCGTCACCGTTTGCCTCGTCACCGTTGGCCTCGTCACCGTTGGCCTCGTCACCGTTCGGACGTCCCCGCGTCAGCACGTCGCCGCCCGCGTTGATGAAGAAGTTCGACGCGCCCGCTTCGCGCAGGAGGTCACCGCCGCGCGCCACGGCCCAGCCCTTCACGAGGCCCGAGGGGTCGAGCGGCGCGAGCCCGGGCCGCGGCTCGACCTTCGCGCGCGCGCCGAACGTGATGTCGAACGCGCCGTCGGACTCGAGTCGCACCTGCTCGCACAGCTCGAGCACGGTTCGGACTTCCGGGCTGGCGTCCTCGACTGCGAGCTCACCGCGCGCGATCCGCATGATCTCCGTGCCGGGGCGCCACGTGCTGAACAGGTCGTCGACGCGTGCGAACCACGAGAAGCACGCATCGATCGCGCGCTCGTCGATCGGCGGCTCGTCGGCGGAACGGCGCACGTCGACGCTGATCACTGTGCCCCACTGCTCGACGACTCGGCGCACCGACTGCATGGGAAAGCCTCGGACTAGCGACCGGCTTTGTCGAGCGCGCTCTGCAACGATTGCGCGTAGCTCTGGCTCGTGTACGACGCGCCGCCGATGATGTCGATCTGCGCGCTCTGCGCCTGCAGCGCTTCCTGTTGCAGGAGCGGTTCCGCCTGCTGACTTATCTCGGCGGAGCGCTGACGGTCGAACGGCATCTGGAGTGCGGTGATCCCGGTGATCTGGGTCCCCCGGAGGGTCACCCGCACCTGGACCGGCCCGTACTGGTTGTCGAACGGGTCGCCGTCGACCGTGCGGACCGCGCCGGCACGTGTGGTCGGTGTCGTTGCGGTGGCGGGGCTCGTGCCACCAGTGGTCGGCGTCGAGCCGGGCGCGGGTGGCGCGGTGGTCGTGGTGCTGCGAGGCGGTGCCGCGCCAACCGCGCTCGACCGCTTGAGGTGGAGCGCTGACGCCGACTTGCCCGGCACCCCGGGCGACGACTTGAACGAGGCGAGCGCGCCCAGCCCGATGAGGGTGGCGATGACGGCGGGGACGGCGCGTCTCATGATCGGTCCATGTGACTGCAGCTGCTCCTAGAGCTGGAATCGCTCGTAGTGGATCTGTTGTCGAGGAACCCCGAGTATCGCGAGGCGTCGCTTCAGCGCGTCGAGGAACGCCGGCGGTCCGCAGACGAAGCAATCGCGGGTTGCGATGTCGGGGACGCCGCGCTGCATGTTCGGTACGCCGAGAAGATCGGTTCGGTCGTCGCCGATCTCGTTGCCCGCGATCACGTGGATCCGCATGTTGTGCGCGCCCGCGAACTGCCGGAGCTCGTCGCCGAAAACGGCGTCGTCGGCTGTGGCGACGCGGTACAGCAACACGACGTCGTCGTCGGGGCCGAACGTTTCCAGCAAGGCGCGCACGGGAGTGATACCGATGCCGCCCGCGATCAGCAACGCGCGCCGGCGGCTGCGACGATCGGCGGTGAACGTGCCGTACGGGCCTTCGGCGAGCACCCGCACGCCCGGGCGGATGCGCTGCAAGCGGGCGGAGTGGTCGCCGAGATTCTTCACCGTGATGCGGAAGCGGTTGTTCCTCGGCGCGGCCGACAGCGAGAACGGATGCGCCTGAAACCATCCCGTCGGTGTGATGAATCTCCACAGGAAGAACTGGCCGGGCTGCGCGTCGATCAGGTCGAGATCGCGACCGCGTACCTGGATCGACACGACACCCGGCGCCTCGCGTTTCACCGAATGCACGCGGAGATCGTGGCGAAGATTGAGACGCCACGGCTCGATCACGCGCCACCAGAGGATCGAGCCGAACGTGACGAGGTAGAGGCCGATCCACCACGCGCGTGCCGCGCGGTCGTTGCTGAAGTCGGTACCGACGGCGAGTTGGTGGGCGAACGTGAGCGCGATCGCGAGGTACGCGTACAGATGGATGAAGTACCACGTCTGACGCTGCAGCTTGCGTCTCGCGATCTTTACGGACGTGACGCCCACCGCGATGAACATCGCGAAGCCGACCCAGGCCATGAGGACGTCGGGATAGTGCGACACGAAATCGCGCGTCTGCGCCCACAGCGAAACGTGATCGCCCTGCGCGTAGCCCACGGTCGTGAAGACGACATGCCCGACCAGGAGCCACACCGTCGCGAATCCGGCCCACCGGTGCCACACCGCGAGGCGATCGAGGCCGATCGCCCGCTCGAGCCAGACGATGCGCGACATCAGCAGCAGCTGCGCGAGCACGGCGTACGTACCGAGCAACGCGGTGAGTTGGCCGACCGCGGTCGCGAGCCCGCCGGGCCCGGTCGCACTCGTGAGCTCGCCGTGGCGGATCCAGAGCCCGAGGGTGACCGCGGCGCCGACGACTCCGACCCACGCGACGACTCGGGCGGGCGCGACGACCGATGCGCGCCCGCCCCGTCCGACCGGGGTCGCGGGGGTCGCGGAGGTCGCGGAGGTCGCGGCGGTCGCGGGCGCGGGGTAGGGGAGAGCAGTCAGGCCTCTACGGTCCCCAATCGGCTTGAGAGTCTCCTGTGGGCAGGGTTAGGAAGAGGAAAATTCGCCTCAGTTCACCTGGCGCGTCCGGCCCTCCCAGTACGGCGCCCGGATCTTGAACTTCTGGAGTTTGCCCGTCGAGGTACGGGCAAACTCGGAACGGAATTCCACCGACGTGGGGCACTTGAAGTGCGTGAGGTTCTCGCGACAATGCGCGATCAGGTCGTCTGACGTCACGTCGCTTCCCGGCTTGAGCACGACCAGCGCCATCACGGTTTCGCCCCACTTCTCGTCGGGCACTCCGATCACGCACGCCTCGGCGACACCCGGATGCTGGTAGAGGCAGTCCTCGACCTCGATCGAGCTGACGTTCTCGCCACCCGAGATGATCACGTCCTTCTTGCGGTCGCTGATCGTCAGGTAGTTGTCGTCGTCGATCGTGCCACCGTCGCCGGTGTGAAACCACCCACCCGCGAGCGCGTCGGCGGTCGCCTCGGGCTGTTCCCAGTAACCCTCCAGCACAACGTTCGAACGGGCGAGCACCTCGCCCTGGTCGCTGATGTCCAGGCGCACCCCCAGCGCCGGCGCGCCCGCGCGTCCGAGCTTCTGCGCCCGCGCCGCCGGGGAGAGCGCATCCCATTCGCCGCGACCGCGCGACATCGTGAGCAACGGCGCGGTCTCCGTGAGACCGTAGATCTGGATGAACTCCCACCCGAGCTCGGTCTCCATTTGCTCGATCAGCCGAGTCGGCGGCGCCGCGCCGGCGACGACCATGCGCACGCGGTCACGTCCGGGTATCGGGCCGGGCCAACGCGTCGCGGCGTCGAGGATCGAGGCCACCACGGCGGGCGCGCCGCACAGGAGCGTCACGCCGTGACGTTCGACGCGGCGGAGGATCTCGTCGCCGTCGACCTTCCGCAGCACGACGTGCCGGCCGCCCATGCCCGAGATCGCGTACGACATCCCCCAGCCG
>JALYLU010000109.1 GCA_030774075.1 Actinomycetota bacterium
GATCTCGGTCGCGCGCCGAAGCGTCTCGGCTGACAGGAAGCGTTCGCCGTCGAGTACGCCGCCGCCCGCGAGCGCCGCGTACATCCGCGCCAGCGAGCGCGCGGTGAAGCAGCCGTTGATCGAGGGGATCGGGGCGTCGAGGACCTCGGTCGACGCGAACAGTCGGTCGGATTCGGGCACCATGAACGCGTCGATGGCGGGCCGCAGCCTCGCGAATCGCATGGCGCGCCGCGCGTTGCGCTCGGCTCGTTGCGCGTTGCCGAAGCGCACGATGAGCTCGGCCACGCGGTCGCGCTGGTCGGGAGGTGCCCCGATCGACATGCCGTCGAGTCCGAGTGGCTTCACGATCTCGGCGTCGACCGCTTCATGCACCGTTGTTCCGGTGACGCGCTGGATCACCTCGCCCACGAGGAAGCCGTACGTGATGCCGTGATAACCGTGGCGGCTGCCCGGCGCGTAGCGGGGCGCTTCCGCGGCCAGCCGGGCACATACGAGATCCCAGTCGAGCATCTCGTAGGCGTCGGAGATCACATCGCGTAGGTGGTGTAGCCCGGCGGAGTGGTTGAGGAGGTGGCGGACCGTGATGCGCTCTTTGCCGGCCGCGGCGAACTCCGGCCAGTACGTCGCGACCGGCTCGTCGTAGTCGATCAGGCCGCGGTCGACGAGGCGGTGCACCGTTGTGGCGATGACGCCCTTCGTCGTCGAGAAGCTCATGGCCATCGTGTCGGACTGCCAGGGCGTGCCGGACGCGTCGCGGGCGCCCGTCCACGCGTCCACGACGAGCGCGCCGTGGTGGAAGACGGCTACGGCCGCGCCGCCACCCCGCTTGTGGGTCGCGATGCTCCGGAGCGCCTGCGTGACGCCACCGAAGTCGGGATTCACGAAGCCCGAGATCACGCTCGCATGCTCGCGCAGTTCCTCCATGATCTGCGGAGCGCGTACCGTAGCGGGCGGTCCGGCGCATGCCCCAGACTGGATCCCTTGGCTGAGGAGCTTCGATGCGGCGCTTGAGCGGAATGGACGCGGCGTTCCTGTACATGGAGACGCCGACGACGCACATGCACGTACACGCGGTGATGATGCTGGATCCGTCGACGGTGCCGGGTGGGTACTCGTTCGAGAAGATCAAAGCCCATCTTGCGTCGCGTCTTCCCGACCTGTTGGAGTTTCGTCGCCGTCTCGCGTATGTCCCCTTCGGTTTGCACCGTCCCGTTTGGTTCGACGACCCCGACTTCGACTTCGACTACCACGTTCGCCGCATTGCCGTGCCGTCTCCGGGAAGCCGCGAGCAGGTCGCCGAGATCGTCGGCGACATCGCGAGTCGTCCACTCGATCATTCGCGACCACTCTGGGAGTTCTATGTCATCGAGGGTGTCGAGAACGGCGCCGTCGCGGTCGTCGCCCGCATGCACCACGCCACGATCGACGGCGTGTCGGGCTCGAGCCTGCTGACGACCATCTTGGATCTCGAGCCCAAGCCGGTCGATGCGTCGCCGGCCACCGACAACTGGAGACCCGAGCACAAACCGTCGGAGTTGGAACTGTTGCAGCACGCGATCATGTCGCGGTTGCGCCGGCCCCTTCCGCTCGCGCTCGCGTTGGCGATGCCGAACCTGCTGCGGGCCGCGGTCGGCGTCGTGCGTGTCCGCCGCGATCCGAGCCGGCCGTCGGGCGGCACGCCCTTCAACACGCCGCGCACGCCGTGGAACGCGCCCCTGACGCCACACCGGCGGGTTGCTTTCGCCACGGTTCCCCTCGACGAGGTGAAGGCGATGAAGAACGCGTTCGGCTGCACGGTGAACGACATCGTGCTGGCGACCGCGACCCGTGCGTTACGGCACTATCTGCTCGGTATCGATGCGCTGCCGGACCGGCCGTTGCTCGCCGCTTGTCCGGTCTCGGTTCGCAACGAGCAGACGGCCGACATCGACAGCGCGAACAAGGTCTCGGCGATGTTCGTGTCGCTGCCGACACACCTCGACGACGTCCACGAGCAGATCGCACACATCCGCGATGCGACCAAGGGTGCGAAACAGGAGCACCACGCGATCGGCGCGCGCACCCTCATGGACCTCGGCGAGCTCGCGGGTCCGCGTAGCTTCGGGCTGGCGAGCCGGCTGCTCGGCGGGCTCGCGAGCCGCGGGCCGGTCCCGATCAACCTCGTGATCTCCAACGTGCCCGGGCCGCCGTTCCCGCTCTACCTCGGCGGAGCGCGACTGATCTCGCTGCTGCCGCTCGGACCGCCCATTGAAGGCGCCGGATTGAACATCACCGTGCTCAGCTACCTCGGCCGTGTCGACTGGGGCTTCATCGCGTCCCGCGAGCTCGTACCGGGCCTGCAAGAGATGGCACACGCCGTCGAGGACGCGCACCACGAGCTGATGAAGGCGGCAAAGATCGAGGTCTAGGCGACAGGTCTAGGCAACAGGTCTAGGCAACAGGTCTAGGTGGCTGCCGAAGAAGTGTTCTTCGGCGGGGTCGTGTTGGGGCAGGGGGCGATGGTCGCGGGCGGGTCGTGCCGGGGCGCGTCGAGGTGGGGTTCAGGCAATGGAGGGTCCGGTGAGGTTGGTGTCGAGGGCGAAGAGCTTCTTGAGGTTCACCATTCCGGCGGTCAGCCGGAGTTGGAGCAGTGTTTTGCGTTCGCCGCGGTAGCGGGCCTTGCCGAGTCCGTGCATCTTGAGTTCGGCAAGTTTGCGTTCAACGAGAGATCGTCGTCGGAGCTTGCGGCGCGTGCGCGGCCGAGCTTGCGCGGCTCGGGCGTCTTGCAGCCGTTGCTCGTGGAAGTTGAGCGTGATGACTCGACCGGCGGTGTTGGTGGTGCACTTCTCGCGCAGCGCGCAGGGCGCGCATCGATCACCGAATCGCAACACTCGCACGCGTCTGTGTTTGTTGTCGCGGCCCCATCCCGTGTCGGTGGTGGTGTGCCCGGCTGGACACGTCGCAGTGAGCGCGTCGGCGTTGATGACGAAGTCGGTCTTCAGGAACCGGCCGGTCGACGCAGGCGGTTGGGTCTTCGCGGTCACCTTGGCGCCGACCGCTTCGACCGCGACCCGGGTGTCGCCGTCGCCGTACGCGGTATCGCCGAGCACCTCGCGCACCGCAATGCCGGCGTCTCGGGCCCCGTCGACGAGCCCGGCCGCTTCGGGACCGTCCGGACAGTTCGCAGCCGTAGTCGCCACCCCGAGGATCAACTCGTTGTCGTGATCGGTGAGCACGTGAGCCTTGTAGCCGTCCACGCGTTTCGACGGACTCTTGCGACCATGACGCATGTCGGGATCCACAACCGAGATCACCCGATCGGTGGCGACACCGTGCCGGATCGCCGGGCCGTTCCCGTCATCGGGGGCGTCCTCGATGTCTTGATCGATGATGCGCGCCAACAACTCACGAGCCGCGGCGAGGTCCTCCCGATCTGCCGTCGCCGCCAACACACCGCGAGCAATCCCGACGAGGCGTCCCAACTCGCCCCGTCGAACAGCAGCGTCGGCCCAATCGATACGAGCCTTGCCGTTCACGACACCGTTCGCCTGGCGTCGCAACTTCTTGGGCAACGCCTCGGCACCCCCAGCCACGCCCACGACTTTGGCGATCGCCTGGCGGATCAACTCATAGGTGTCTGCCACCGCCGCCGCGCCCATCACCCCCATGGAGTCAACGATCCCCAACACCCGCTTCGGAAACAGTCCCGCGGCGACGGCCCGTTCCAGGGTGACCCGCAACACCCGCTCATCCGCGTCGTTGACCAACAACCGCGACCGGAACACCGACAGCGTCGTGTGATGGAACGGCACCACATCCGCGTCCAACCCGAGCGCCCGTTTCCAGTCGAGATCCTTCGCCGCACGCCGGGCTGCTTCCCGATCCGACGCGTCGTCTCGCAGCTGCAACAGCACCGCCCGCATCAGCAACGACGGCGGAATCGACGGGCGACCCATCCCCGCCGAGTAGCAGTCGGCGAAATCCTCGTCGCGGATCAACCCGCCGCCATGAGCGGCCATCCGCGCGTAGAACGACGACTCGTCACCCTCGAACAACCGAGCCAGCAGCGAATCCACCCCGAGGAAACTCCCCTGACGATCAACCGTGCCCAGCATCATGCCCTCCCGATCCGCTACACCGAGCATGACGAAACACAAGCCGAATCGCGAGCACCCTCAGCCGTCAACCCGCCGACATTTTCGGCAGCCACCTAGGCGCTGCGGGTGGTTCCGCCCGGGTAGTTGCCGCCGCCGAAGCGGCGGTCGAGCGCCTCGTAGTCGACCGCGAAGCCGACGCGGGGGAGCGCTTCGACGAATTCAACCGTGCGGGGCTTCTTGTACGACGCGATCCGGGTTCGGCAGTGCTCGACGATGTCGGCCTCGGTAGGGATGGGATCTGCGTCCGGCCGCAGCACGACAATCGCCTTGACGCTCTGCACCCACCGCTCGTCGGGCACGCCGATGATCGCGGCGTCGGCCACGGCCGGATGCGATCGCAACGCGCCCTCGACCTCCGCGGGGTAGATGTTCTCGGCGGCGCTCTTCAACAGGCGCGACTTCGGGCCGATGAAGCTGAACGTTCCGTCCGTCTCCAGGCGGCCGAGATCGTTCGTGTGATGCCAACCGCCGCGCGAACGTTGCGCGTTGAGCTCCGGCCGGTTCCAGTACCCGCGCATCACGGTCTCGCCGCGGATGGCGATCTCGCCGGTCTCGCCGATCGGCACCTCGTGATCGTCGGGGTCGACGATCCGCAGCTCCACCGCAGTCGACACCCGGCCGTGCGTGCCGATCGCGTCGCGGCCGGCAAGCAGGTTGAACGTGGCCATCCCCATCGTCTCGGTCTGGCCGTACCCACCGGGACGGCGACCCCACGGTGAGTCGTCGGGCTGCACCATCTCGTCGTACGTGGGATTGCCCCGGCTACCGCGCAACGACGAAAGGTCGTACCGCTGCGGTGCCTCGGTGATTGCCTCGACGAGCGTGTCGACCATCGGACCGATGATGTAGCCGCTCGTACAGCGATGGCGCGTGATCGCATCGGCCAGCGCGGCACCATCGCTGCGGCGCACGAACACGTTGGTTCCCCCGGCGACGAGCGTGGCGAAGTTCTCCATGAACACACCGACGTGGAACAGGGGCCCCGCGTTGAGGTAACGATGATCCGGACTCACTCCCATGTACGGACCCATAACCGTGGCCTGCGCCACGATCGCCCGGTGGGGGAGCATCGCCGCATTGGGTCGACCGCCGAAGGCGGCAGTCGCGATCAACAGGACGGGATCGTCAGTGGAGACTGCGACACGCGGCGCCGGCCGGTCGGACGCCGCAACGAAGGCCTCGTAGGAATCGGGACCCTCGGCATCGTGCACGATCACGCGCGCGGCGGTGTGGCGCGCCGCCGCGATCCCGGCACGCGTCGTCTCCCCGACCTCTTCGCCCTGGTCGATGATGACAACGGGTGTGAGGTCGTCGATGACGAATGCCAGCTCGTCGGGTTGTTGGCGCCAGTTCGCCGGACAGAGCATCGCTCCCAGCCGCGCGCACGCGAGCAGGAGCTCCTGGACGCGGAAGCTGTTCTGGCCCAGCCACAGGACCCGTTCGCCCCGCGCGACTCCCGCGGCGGTGAGCGCCGCCGCGCACTGGTCGACGCGCCGGCCGAGCTCCTGCCAGGTCAGCGTGAGCTCCCCGTCCGCGACCGCGAGCGCACCGGGTCGCACTCGGACGTGCTCGTCGAGCACGTCGGTCAGCGTCCCGCGACCGGTCTCCATCGGTGATTCAGACCAGCCGGAACACGGGGACGGTTTCGTCCGGGCGCACGTCGTACCAGTCGAGCGCGACCGCGGCGCCGATGTGGACGTCGCTCGGATCACAGTCGACGACGTTCGCGATCACGCGGCACCCGTCGGTGTCGGGCAGCTCGACCACGGCCGCGACGATCGGGAGCGCGCCGGCCATATCGGGGATGACCGCGTGGCGCACGACGGTGAACGAGTAGATCGTTCCGTCGCCGTCGTGCTCGATCCAGTCGACGTCCTGGGCGCGGCAGCGCCAGCAGAATGGAGTGGGCGGGAACCTGTACGCGGAGCACGCGGTGCAGCGGGGCAGCACGAGGCGATGTTCGGCCGTGGCGGCCCAGAAGGGCTCGGTCCACACGTTCGGCGTGAGGTGGATCACGCGAGCCGGAGTCAGTCCTTGCATCGTCGTCCCTTCAGTTGTGCAGGATCAGGTTGCTGACCGGGATGCTCGCCGGGCCGCCCGTGACGAGCGCGATCTCCGCGCCCTCGACCTGGTTGATCGCGGTACCGCGCAATTGCTCGACGGCTTCCTTCACGTGCGTCATCCCGATGATGTACGCCTCGGACAGGTTGCCGCCGTGGGTGTTCACGGGGATCGTGCCGCTGCCGTAGCGGATGTTGCCGTCGGCGACGAACGGCCCGCCCTCGCCGATCGGGCAGAACCCGTAGTCCTCGAGCTGCATGATGACCATCGGCGTGAAGTGGTCGTACAGCAGCGCGACGTCGACGTCGGCGGCGGTGATGCCCGCCATCTCGAACGCGCGTCGGGCGACGGTTCGATGGCCGCTCGACGTGAAGTACTCGTCCGGCATCCCCATCCACGTGATCGCCTGACCCCACCGGCCGGCGCCGCCGTTCGCCGACGCGCCGATGTAGACCGGCCGGTGACGGAGATCCTCGGCGCGCTCCGCGCTCACCGTCAGCACCGCGACCGCGCCGTCGCATTCGAGGCAGAAGTCGAAGAGGCAGAGCGGGTCCGAGATCATCCGCGCCGCGAAATAGTCGTCGCGGGTCATCGGCGTGCGCATGAGCGCGGTCTCGCGGTTGACCGCGTTGGCCCGGGTGCTCATCGCGATCTCGGCAAGGTGATCGCGCGTCGTGCCGTACATGTGCATATGACGCTGGGCTAGTACCGCGAACATCTGACCGGGCGCCATCAACCCGGCCGGCTGGATGAAGTTGCCCTCCGGACTCGGCGGCGCGCTGTAGACCGCGCCGGGCTTGCCGCGCGGCGCGAAACTCGCGCCGAAGCGGCTCGCCGCCTGCTGCAACGTCATGATCGACGCGACGCACGTCGCCTGGCCGGTCGCCACCGCGGCGGCGGCCAGCCCTACGCTCCCCGCGGCGCCGCCACCGCCGCCGGTGAGCATGGCCGTGAATCGGATCTCGGGCAGCCCGAGCCACTGCGCGAAGAGGCTCGTGTCGAATCCCATCGAATACAGCGCGAGCCCGTCGACGTCGTCGATCAGGACGCCCGCGTCCGCGCAGGCGGCGAGCAGCGCCTTGGCGGCGAGCTCCATCGGGAGTTGAGGAAGTGATTCGCCGCGCCGGTAGTACGGCGTGGCCCCGACGCCCGCGATCGCGCACCGGTCCTTCAGGGTCAGCTCGCCCGTCATGCCCGCGCGCCCGTCAGCGCGGCCGCGTCCAAGTCGTAGAGCCGCGCTGCGTTCGCGAACGTCACGGCGTGCTGCTCGTCGGCGGAGAGGCCGGCGAAGATCCGCGCCACCGTCTCCTGGCTGTGGGGATACGTCCCTTCGGGATGCGGGTAGTCGCTCGCCCACAGCAGCGGCTCGATGCCCGTGATCGAACGGGTGAGCAGCGGCGTGCGATCGGCGCCGAGCGTGACGTGGCACTGGGCGCGGACGTAGTGGCTCGGGCGCTCGGCGAGCTTCGGCTTCACCCACTGCTCGTGCTCGTCGAACGCCTCGTCCATCCGCTCGCAGCAATAGGCGAGCCAGCCCGCGCCCGACTCGACGAACACCAACCGCAGAGCGGGAAATCGCTCCAGCACACCCGACGCGGCGAAGTAGCAGAGCGTGTCGGCCGACAGCAGCCCGACCTTCGCGTAGTTGATCACCGCGCCGCCCGGGCCCTTCTCGGGGCTGGGGAGGGCGCCGGTGCCGGTGTGCATCGCGAGCGGCACGCGGGCCTCCGCGGCGATGCTCCACACGGCGTCGTATTCCGGCCGGTTGTACGGGAGCCCCTCGGGCGGCGACGTGGGGATCATCGCGGTCTTGAAGCCGCGCCGCGCCACGCGCCCGAGCTCCGCCGCTGCGCTCCTTGCGTCGCGCACCGGGATCACGGCCGCGGGCACGAACGTGTCCGAACGGTGGAGGAAGGTGTCGGCGAGCCAGTCGTTGTAGACGCGCGCGCACGCCATCTGGAGCTCGGGGTCGGCGACCATATCGATGAAGAGGCCGAAGGTCGGGTAGATGACCTCGGCCACGACGCCGTCGGAGTGCATGTCGCGCAAGCGCTCGTCGGGATCGGCACCGCCGCCTTTCGACAGGACCGCGCGTCGCTTCTGCTTCTCGCCGACGGTCTCGGCGCGGTTCGGTGCCGGCGGGTCGACGCGCGTGAGCTTGCGGTCGGGCATGCCCTCGACGCGCAGCACGAACCACTCGTCGGCCTGTTCCAAGCGCGGGCCACGGTTGCGCATGGCCGGAGGGAGGTTGTCCTGCCACAGGGTGACCGGTTCGAAGACGTGGTTGTCGGCCGAGATCAACGGTTGCATGGTTACCTCACGGGGAGACGGGCGCGAACGTGTCAGTGGTGATCTGCCGGGCGCGGATCGCGGTCGTCGTCCGGTCGAAATGGGTCGCGCGTTCGGCGAGGTTGGTGACCGCGACGAGACGGTCGATGTCGTGCAGCGCCCACTCCGTCGAATCGACGCGCGCGGGCGCGCCGGGTGCGTCGCCGATCGCGACGGCCGGCCCCACCAGGACGAAATGTGTAGGGCGCAGTCCGGCGGCGACGAGTCGGCCGTGCGCATCCGGACGGGCGCCGAGCACGCTCACCTCGCCGAAGACGTCGGCATACGGGCGGCCGAGGTCGTCGAGCCCGTCGAGCAACGCGCCGTTCACGCCGAGCACGGCGTGGTAGGTCATCTGGCGGGTGAACATCGCGACCCGCGCCGCTTCCCCGCGGGTCGCATCCGCGCACGAGAGCTGCGCGCCGCGCAACATCGTCGCGATGATGAACGGCCAGAACTGCGCGGCCTCCGAGAGCATCGAGCACCAGAGCACGCGCCGGCCCGGCTCGACGCCGATGGCTTCGAGCCGCGTGGTCGCGCCGTCCGTGTCTCGTCGGATCTCGGCGTGGGTTACATCCCAGGCGACGCGGCGACCCGTGCGGTCGACGTACTGCCCGACGCCCCAGGTCAAGGTCATCGGGCCGCCACCCGCGGGATCTTGTGGGGCGGGCCGAGGCGGAGCAGCTCGGCGTTGGGCACCAGCTCGACGGCCGGGGTCACGCCGACCTCCGCGGTCACGGCGGCCGCGATCTCGTCCGCGAGGGTCGACAGACGCGACGCAGCAGTGTCCTGGTAACCCACGCGCAGCCGCAGCTCGTCGAGCTCGCGCGCCGGGCGGATGATCTGGAAGAGTCCGAGCCGGCAGGCATCGATCGAATCGATTGCGCTCCATACGTCCACGGGCAGCACGGATCGCCCGGCGACGACGACCTCGTCGCCCTTCCGGCCGACCGTCCGAATGCGAGCGTGAGTACGGCTGCACGGGCACGGCGTTCGCGTGATCCGAACGATGTCGTCACTGCGGTACCGAACGAGTGGCGCCACGCGGTTCGTGAGCGCGGTCGCAACGAGCTCGCAGCGCGCGTCGTCGTCGGTCACGGCGGCGGCATCGCGGTGATCGCCGGCGTCGGGATCGATGCCCTCGACGAGGACGGTGTCCTCCCACACGTGCATCCCGTCGTGCGCGGAGCACTCGAAGCTGGCGGTGACGTCGCCGACCGACGAGTGCTCGAAGAGTGACATGCCCCACTCCCGGGCGAGGCCGCGGGCGCGCGCGCCGAGGGGCTCGCCGGCCCAGACGATGCCGCGGTACGAGGCGAAGGCCTCGCGTGGGTCGATCCCGGCTCGAGCGGCGATCTGCTCGGTGGCGAGGATCATCGTGCCGCCGAAGTTGTACATCGCGGTGGGTCCGTACTCGATCGACAGCCGGAGCAGTCGCTCGATCTCGTCGAGGTCGTAGTCGAAGAGGAGGGGCACGGCGCCGAGGCTCTGGACGAACCCGTACGTGGGGCCGCGGAAGGTGAAGAGGAACAGCGAGAAATAATCACCGGGACGCACGCCCATGCCCCAGAAGTCGCGGTACATGATCGCCGGCCGCCCGACCGATGCACCGCCCCACTTCTCCGCGACGAGCGTCGGGTCGCCGGTCGTGCCCGACGTCGACATGATCGCCGTGAGTTCCGCGGGCGGGAGGCAGAGCAGCCCGCCGTACGGATCGGCGCGCTCGTCGCGAAAGTGGCGGACGGCGTCCTTGGAGATGAACGGCACCTTCTCGCGGAAGTCGTCGAGCGTGCGGACGTCGGCCGGGGTGATGCGGGCCTTCCGCCACAGCGCCCGGATGAGGGGAGAGCGCTCGTACGTGAAGGCGATGGTGTCGAGGAGCAGCTCGAGTTGGAGGTCGGCGAGCCGGTCGCGCGGCATCGTCTCGTACTCCGTGTCGTAGAAGGTGCTCTCGACGGGCGGCACGCTCACGGCCGAGCGCCGAGCGCGGGGAGGCAGAACCGCGCGACGTGTGCGCGGGCTTCGGGCAGGGACAGGCGCGTGTCGCCGGCGAGGCGTCGCTCGACGAGCTCCCACGTGACGGCATGGATGCTCACGGCGTCGAGCTCGGGGTCCGTCGTGGGGAGCTGTCCCGAGCGGCGGCCGGCACGGAGTGCGCCGACGAGCGGTGCGAGGAGTGCGGCCACCGTCTCGGCGAACTGGTCGGGGTGGTCGGGGCGCAGGCGCGCGCCTTCGGCGAAC
>JALYLU010000110.1 GCA_030774075.1 Actinomycetota bacterium
TCGAGGCGCAGCGCAGCGACGAACGCCTCCTGAGGCACCTCGACGCGACCGATCTGTTTCATCTTCTTCTTGCCCTCCTTCTGGCGTTCGAGCAGCTTGCGCTTGCGCGTGATGTCGCCGCCATAGCACTTCGCGAGCACGTCCTTGCGCTTCGCCTTCACGGTCTCGCGGGCAATGATGCGACCGCCGATCGCCGCCTGAATCGGCACGTCGAAGAGCTGACGCGGGATGAGCTCGCGCAACTTCGACGTCATCTTCTTCCCGTACTCGTACGCCTTGTCGCGATGCACGATCGCAGAGAATGCGTCGACCGGAGTCGCGTTCAGCAGCACGTCTACCTTCGCGAGGTCCGAGCGGCGGTAGCCGACCGGTTCGTAGTCGAGGCTCGCGTAACCGCGCGTCCTCGACTTCATCTGGTCGAAGAAGTCGAGGACGATCTCCGCGAGCGGCAGCACATAGACGAGCTCGACCCGGTCCTCGGAGAGGTACTCCATCTTCTCCATCTCGCCGCGCCGTTGCTGCGAAAGCTCCATCAAGGTGCCGACGAATTCGGTAGGGGTCAGGATCGTGGTCCGGACGTACGGCTCCTCGATGGCCTCGATCTGCTGAGGGGGCGGCATCGACGACGGGTTGTCGACCACCTCGATCGATCCGTCGGTCAGCTCCAACCGGTACTCGACGTTCGGCGAGCTCGCGACGAGCGAGAGGTCGTATTCGCGTTCGAGGCGCTCGCGCACGATCTCCATGTGCAGCAAGCCGAGAAAGCCGCACCGAAAGCCGAATCCCAGCGCCCCTGACGTCTCGGGCTCATAGGTGAAAGAGGAGTCGTTGAGCCGGAGCCGCTCGAGTGCTTCGCGCAGGTCGGCGTACTCATCGCCCTCGACGGGATACAACCCGCAGAAGACCATCGGCTTCGGCTCGCGATAGCCGGCAAGGGCTTCCGCGCGACGGGCCGCGTCGGTGACCGTCTCGCCGACCTTCGCTTCACCGACGTCCTTGATCCCCGCGATGAGGTAGCCGACCTCGCCCGGGCCGAGCGCGGCGACCGGTGTGAGCAGCGGGAGCCGAACCCCGACCTCCTCGGCGTCGTGGTCCTGCTTCGCGTTCACGTAGCGAAGGCGCGCCCCGCTGCGGAGCACGCCGTTGAACACCCGCACCGACGAGATCACGCCGCGGTAGGCGTCGTAGTTCGAGTCGAACATGAGCGCTTGGAGCGGTGCGTCGGGATCGCCCTTCGGGGCCGGGATGTGCTCGACGACCGCGTCGAGCAGCGCGGAGATTCCGGCGCCGGTCTTGGCCGAGATGCGCAGCACGTCGGCGGCCGGAATGCCCAGCACCCGTTCGATCTCGTGGGCACGCTTGTCGGGCTCGGCCGCGGGGAGGTCGATCTTGTTGAGCGCGGCGACGATCGTGAGGTCGTTCTCCATCGCGAGGTAGCAGTTCGCGAGTGTCTGCGCCTCGATGCCCTGCGACGCGTCGACGAGCAGGATCACGCCTTCGCACGCGGCGAGCGAGCGGCTGACTTCGTAGCCGAAGTCGACGTGGCCCGGCGTGTCGATGAGGTTGATGATGAAGCCGTTCCACTCGAGCCGCACGTTTTGCGCCTTGATGGTGATGCCGCGCTCGCGCTCGAGATCCATCGTGTCGAGGTACTGGGCGCGCATATTGCGCGGGTCGACGGCGCCGGTCATCTCCAGGAGCCGGTCGGCGAGCGTCGACTTACCGTGGTCGATGTGGGCGATGATGCTGAGGCAGCGAATGCGGTCGAGCGCGGTCACGATCCGTCCATTGTCGCTTATACGCGTCTCCGTTCTGGTACCCGATACTTTTCGGTGATGGCCGGACGCGTGGTCGTGGTCGGGTCGGCGAACGTCGACCTCGTATGGCACGGAGAGCGGCTGCCGGCGCCCGGAGAGACCGTCACCGACGGCGACTTCGTACAGGTGCTCGGCGGCAAGGGCGCGAACCAAGCCGCGGCCGCGGCCGCGCTCGGCGCCGAGGTGCATTTCGTCGGCTGCGTCGGCGACGACGATCACGGTCGCATGGTTCGCGCCGATCTCGAGGCACGGGGTGTCGACTGCACCGAGCTCGCGGCCGCCGTGGACGTGCCGACCGGGGTTGCCGTCATCACCGTCGACGCCCGGGGCGAGAACGCGATAGCGGTCGCGCCGGGCGCGAATCGACGGGTCGCGGTCGATGCCGCTGCTCGCGTGATCCGCCCCGGCGACGTCGTGCTCGGTTCGCTCGAGATCCCGGTCGAGACGGTCGCAGCCGCCGTCGCGACGGCGATCGCGTGCAACGCGCCGGTGATCGTGAACCCGGCGCCGCCGCGCGCGGAGTGTGCGAGTGTGTGTGCGGGTGCGATCCTCACCCCGAACGAGCACGAGTGCACGCAGCTCGGTGGCGTCGAACGTTTGGTGGCCGGTGCGCCCGCGGTCATCGTGACGCGTGGCGCCGCGGGTGCGGTCCTGCACCGCGCGGGCCGCGCTCCGCTCGAACAGGCCGCGTTCGCCGTCGACGCGGTCGACACCACGGGCGCGGGTGATGCCTTCAACGGTGCGCTGGCGTGGGCGATCGGCCGCGGCGAGCCGATCGAGGACGCACTACGGCTCGCGTGCGCGGCCGGGGCGCTGTCGACACGTGCCGTCGGCGCGCGCACGGCACTGCCGACCGCCGACGAGGTCTACGCGCTGCTCACGGCCTGACCTTTTCCGGTCGTTAGGCGATTCTGCTAGCCTCGCCCGGTTCACGAACAGCTTCGGAGCACCTTCGCATGGCCAACATCCCGTCGCAGAAAAAGCGCAACCGTCAGAACGAGAAGCGTCGCGTTCGCAACAAGGGCGTCCGCTCCGAGCTGAAGACCCGGGTCAAGGCTGCGGCCCAGGCGATCACCGACGGCGACGCAGGTGCGAGCGAGCTCGTGCGGGGCGCGCAGAAGCGGATCGACATGGCCGGCTCGAAGGGCGTGATCCACAAGAATGCGGCCGCTCGCCGCACGTCGCGCCTCATGAAGCGCGCGGCCAAGCCGGGCTCCTGATCCGAGGAACCTGCCGCGGCGTTCCTGCGCGCATGATGCGGTGAGCGAAGCGAACTCGCCGGAGTCCTGAGCGTCAGCGAGGCGGGTATCCCGCCGAGCAGCGAAGGCGACAAAGCAACGTCGCTAACGCCGCGCCGAACGCCGGCTCAAGGCGGCAAGCCGCGCCACGAGCACGTCCATCACCGTTCGGTCGTCGAGGCCGCCGGCGCCGCGCAGGTCGAGCTCGGCTTGCGCCAGCAAACAGATCGCGTCGCGCAGCCCGTCGCTACCAAGGCGCTTCGCGGCCTCGAGCGGAAAGCGCGCGCCCCCCGAGCTCTTCATCGCAAGCGCACTGGCGGCGTGCTCCTTGGTCACGATCGACGGATCGTCGAGGCGCAAGAGCCGCTGATAGTGGAAGACGAGTGACGCCATGACCTGCATCGGGTGCAGCGGCTTGGGCTGCACCGAGCTGCTCGCGGTCAACATCCGGTGCAAGGTCTCGAGCGCGGAGCCGACATCGCCGCGATCGATCGCATTGGTGAGGTCGAAACGGCCCGCGGTACCCAACTCGCCGAGATACTGCTCGACCTCGTCGAGCGACAACGACGCGTTGTCGCCGTAGGTGGCGTGCAGCAGCTCGACCAACTCGGGAATCCGGCCCGCGTCGTCGCCGAGGTGCGCCGCGATCTGCTTCGTCGCGTCGGGCGCGAGGTTCAGGTGCGCGTCGTGGAGCTCGCGCTGCAATACGTCGGCGGTCTGATCGGCTGCGGGTCCGATGACCTGTGCGTTCGCCTTGCACGCCTTGTCGAGCGCGCCCGGCGTTCGTCCTCCGCCCGCGACGAGCACCAGGTGGACGCCCTCGAGGGGATTGTCGATCCACGACGCCAGCCACTGCGCCTGTTCGGTCGTGGAGTTGCCGATCTCGCGCCCGACGACGACGCGCACGGGAGTCATGAAGGGAGGGCTCTGCAGCGCGGTGGTGAGCGCGGCGAATGCGGGGAGTTCGGTCGAACCCTCGGATGCCCGGGAGCCGTCGTCGCGATCGTCGATATCGGCCGCGCTGTCCCCCACCCGCCTGCGGCTCGGCAGTGTGTGATCATCGAGCGCGAACGAGCGATCCTCGCCGCCGAGCAGCTCGTCGACAAGACGCTGTACCTCACGATCGCGAAAGACCGGATCGGCGCCCTGGACGAGAACGATGCTCACAGCAGCGCCCCGATTGTGCGACAGACCCGAACGGTGCCGAGGACGTCGTGGACGCGCACGACGCGACACCCCTGCATGACGCCGTAGGCAACCGCGGCGAGGGACTCCGCACGGCGGTCGTCGATATCGCGCGCGAGCAGCTCGCCGATGAAGGGCTTGTTCGAGGCGGACAGCAAGAGGGGGTACCCGAGCGTCGCGTGCTGCGCGCTCTCGCGCAGGAGCACCGCGCTCTGGGCCGCGGTCTTGCCGAGGTCGAGTCCGGCGTCGAGGACGATCTGCTCGGGTCGCAGGCCCACGGACTCCGCGCGCCGCGCCCGGTCACGCAGGAATTCGGTGACGTCGGCGACGAGATCGTCGTAGTGCGGGTCGGGGTCGGGGACGCGCGGCTGCAAGCGGATGTGCGTCGCGACGACGGTAGCGTCGTGCTTTGCGGCCACGCGTAGGTAGTCGGGGTCGTCGAAGCCCGAGATGTCGTTACCCATGACCGCACCGGCCGCGCACGCGGCGTCGAGGACCGAGGCGCGCCACGTGTCGACGGAGATGGGCACGTCGAACCGCGCCCGCAGTGTCTCCACCGCGGGTACCACGCGGTCGAGCTCCTCGTTCTCGTCGACCTCCGGACCGGGTCCCGCCTTCACGCCGCCGATGTCGAGCACATCGGCGCCATCGACGACGAGTTGTTCCGCCCGCCGCACGAACGCGTCGAAGTCCCAGGTCGCCCCCCGGTCGTAGAAGGAATCGGGGGTGTGGTTCAGGATCCCCATCACCGCGACCCGGTGGCGCACGTCGACTGCGCGATCACCCAGCCGCAGGGTCGGGAACGGCTCGACGGGCACGGAGGCAGGCTACTGATGCGCCCGCAGCCACCAGCGAGGCGAGGCCGAGGGCGCCGCGCCCGTCGATGGAGAACGGGATCGCGGCCCCCGCGCGCGCGACCGCCGTGATCCACCCGACGAGCAGCGCGGACGGTTGTTGCAGGAGCGGTCCGAGTCGCGGCGCAAATCCCGCGACCACCGATGCGAAGAAGCCGTATACGCCGAGCACTGCGGCGGCGGGAGCGGCGGCGAGGTTGGAGACGGGCGTGATCAGCGGAAACGTCCCGAACACCCACAGCAAGACCGGGAGGACGCCGAGCTGGGCGCCGATCGAGACCGCGAACGGCTCGCGCACGACGCGGGGGCCGGGCAGGTGGGAGCCGATGGTCCGGGCGAAGAGGCCGATGCCGGCGCTGGCACCACACGACAGCGCGAACCCGACTGAGTGCACGAGGAACGGATCAGCCAGGAGAAGCGCGACCACCGCGTAGGCGAGCACGCGCAAGGTCGACGCCGGACGGCCGCCGAGCGTTGCGACCAGCGCGATCGCGGCCATCGCCGACGCGCGCAATACGGACGGCTCGAACCGGTCATCGCGGCGAACACGACCACGATCGCGAGCGCGGTACCGGTACGCGCCGCGAGTCGGAGACGCCGCAGCAACGGCGCGGCCAGCGCCATCACGAAGGCGACGTTCTCACCCGACACTGGCCGTTAGGCATAGGGGTTGGCCGTTGGCTCATCAACCGTACCGCGGAACGCAGATTCGGCACCTATAAGTACGTGTGAGTTGCCGTAGCGGGCAATCGTTTGCTCGCGGCCGCGAGCGTCCCAGAACGGCACTTCGGCTACGCGTCGGGCCACTGCACGCCGCGCGTTCTGGGACACTCGTTCCCTCGTCGAGTGCACTCAGGCGTCGATCGGGCGCGACAGCGGCAAACACGCCGATGTGCCGCTTGTGCTCAGGTATCTCGGGCTCGGGGCTCCGGATCATTCTCAACGCGATAGAGCAGGCGGGGCGCCGGAAGTCCCTTGAGAGTGCGCTCGCCGGCAGCCGCGATTCGGATGCCGGATCCGGCGGCGGCCTCGGAGGCGGTCGCCGTGAGGAGTAGCTCGCCCGCCGAAGCCGCCTCAGCGACGCGTGCAGCGACGTTGACGGTCGAGCCTCCGATGTCGTCGCCACGCCGTTCTACGTCACCGACGTGGATACCGGAGTGGGTCTCGAGTCCGAGACGACGCACTGCGCGCGTGATGTCGAGCGCGCATCCGATCGCATCCGAAGCAGATCCGAAGGTCGCGAGCGCGCCGTCACCGGTGTGCTTGATCAATCGACCGCGGAAACGATCGATTGCCTCTGACGCCAAGCGCTCGTATTCGTCGAGCACTCTGCGCCACCGGCGGTCGCCAACCTCGCGGGCGCGTTCCGTTGAGCCGACGAGGTCCGTGAACAGGACCGCGGCCAACCCGCGCTCAGCCCGGGCGACTGGACGAGTCCCGCTGATGAAGGTCTCGATCTCGTCCGCGACGATCGATCCCGTTTCCCACAGCACCAGATGGTCTCGTCCCGGTATCTCGACGAGGCGGGCGTTTGGAATGTGCGCGGCGAGATACCGGCCATGTTCGACGCTGAGCATCGTGTTGTTACTCGTGTGCAGCACCAACGTCGGTACTGCAACCCGGGGCAGCAGACCACGGACGTCCAGCGTCCACCCGATGCGGCTGAGTGCGGTCGCCTGCGCTCGGCTCGAGGCCTGCTGTTCGCAGTCGGACCAGAACGCTCGGACCTCGGGATCTCCGGCGACGCTCGGAGCGTAGAGGTCGAGCATGAAGCCGGTTCCGTGCAGGTCCCGGCGTGCGTCCAAGTACTGCTGCATCATCGACGGATCCAGGCCGAACTCGTACTCGGGATCGGCGAGAACGCGGGCAAAGGCATTGATCAGCACGAGACCGTGTACGAGATCCGGTCGGTCAACCGCGACCTGGACCCCGAATGCGCCACCGACATCTGAACCGCATAGATAAGCGCTTTCGACGCCGGCATCCGCCAGCACTGCGAGCACCTCCTCGGCAGCGCCCTCCACAGACGCGGCGACCCCCGTGGGCAGAGGGTCGGACCGCCCGCTCCCCTGAAAGTCCATGACGACGACGCGCGCGAAGCGCGAGAGCCGCTCCCAATAGCCACGCGTCAACGGATGGTCAGCCGCCAGGAGCCCGGGCAAAACACCTCTGAAGTCGACGAGGTATGGCCCCGAGTCACCGAGCACGCGATACGCGATTGCCGCGTCGCCGGCTTGCGCATACCGGACCTGCCCTGCCGTCATGTACCAATCCTCGCAAGTTCACGGGCCAGGCGCACCGACACGGCGGTAGGAGTGGAGTTGAGAGGAATCGAACCTGCCCCACCCGGCCGGGTCCCTGCCGCGCATGACACGATTCCCCATCGCGCGCGGTACCGCGCCAGATCCGGCGATCGGTTGCGTCAGCCTAGAAGCGGCGCGACCGATCCGGCGACCTGCCGGAGCGCTCGAGTACGGAACAGCGCCCCAGAACGAGAACGCGCGTCCCCGAAGCTCGCGACTGGGTGTCTCCTATCGCCGGCGCTGGGGCGTTCGCGGTTATGGCCGATCGACACGTCGATCATGCTGAGGTTGGCGTCTCCCGGCGCGATGTCCGTATTGGTGGCCGACTTGGTCGAGGGATCAGTTCGCGGCCCACAGGTGCCAATCGCCGGGTACGCCCTTGAGGGTCCGGGCGCCGCGGTCGTCGAACTGGAGTTCCGAGCCGATCACCAGGTCTTTGACCGTGCTCGTGACGAGCACTTCTCCCGGTCCTGCGAGTGCGCTGACGCGCGCTCCGATGTGTACGCCGATTCCGGCGACGTCGTCGGCTCGGCGTTCGACCTCGCCGGTGTGCAGGCCGGCGCGTACTTCGATGCCGAGTGGTCGGACTGCGGTCTGCAGGGCGCGCGCGGCGCGGATGCCGCGGCCGGGTCCGTCGAAGGTGGCGAGCAGGCCGTCGCCGGTGCGTTTGACGACCATGCCCCGGTGCTGTTGGACAGCTTCTCCCGCGGCGGCGTCGTGTTGTTCGAGCAGCGTGCGCCAGGCTCGGTCACCGATCGAGGCGGCGCGGGCGGTGGATTCCACGATGTCGGTGAAGAGCACCGTCGTGAGCACTCGGTCGATTTCGACTTCGCGGTG
Organism: Actinomycetota bacterium; assembly: GCA_030774075.1. Classification (GTDB taxonomy): domain Bacteria; phylum Actinomycetota; class Acidimicrobiia; order IMCC26256; family PALSA-610; genus PALSA-610. Next base: position 8,235 of record JALYLU010000110.1, read on the forward strand.
GGTGGGTGCGCCGGTGACGAACTCGGCGATCGCGTCGATGACCGGATCGTCGTCACCGGGGAGGCCGCCGACGTGGAAGTCGCCCGGGATCTCGACGAGGTGAGCATCGGCGATGTGCTCGGCGAGGTATCGCCCGTGAACTACCGGGCAGATCGGATCGCCGGTGCGGTGCACGACGAGCGTCGGTACGCGCAGGGCGCCGAGCGCGTAGCGGACGTCCATGTTCACGTTGTGGTGCAGGATCTCGGCCGCCGCTCCGGGTGATGCCGTCTGGCGTTCAAAGCGCCCGAGCACCTTCAACATGTCGTCGTCGACGCCGGTGACGAACGCTTCGAGCGCATGACCTGTGCCCCATTGGTCGCGAACGTTCGCGATGAACGCTTCGACAAGCTCGGGGGGCAACCCGGCTTCGTAGTCGGGGGCGTGCGAGATGCGGGCGAAGGTTCCCCACAACACCAAGGAGCGGACGCGCTCGGGAAACGCGGCCGCGAACAAGACGGCGAGGGGGCCGCCTTCGGACAGGCCGATCACCACGGCCTGTTCGATGCCCGCGGCGTCGGCGACCGCGCGTGCGTCATCCATCCGGTCCTCGGCGCTGCCGGTGCCGAGCGTGCGATCCGAACAACCCGTGCCGCGCTTGTCGAAGAACACGAAGCGGCCGAGCTGGGAGAGCCGGTTGAAGAGGTCGGCCCACTTCGGGATGTCCCACATCAGCTCGACGTTCGACACGAATCCCGGGATGAACAACACGTCGAGCGGACCTTCGCCCACACACTGGTAGGCGATGCTCAACTCGCCACTTTGCGCGTACTGCGTCTCAGGCATCGAACCCCAACGGTAACGCCTGCTCCTCGGCCAGCGCCTGCCGCCTCTCGGCCGCTCGAGCGCGGGCCGGTATCGCAGTCGGCGCCACCCCCACAACTGGGTCGAGCGTTCGATGTCCGTGAGCAGAAACGTCACGGTGTGGAAGGAAGCGGCGGGTCGAAACGAGATGCGACCGACACACGCAACCAGCGTGCCTCACCTCATCCCTCCTCCGGCACCTGTCCCTAAACGCGCGTCCCAGAACGTGCAGCCCCGACCGCCCCCTACCGCCGGCTATGGGCGTCCCGTATCCATTGGGCAGGTTGGTGCTTGCGGGCAGGATGGATACTCGTTGTTTGTGGTTCGTCTAGGTGTCGACGGCGAAGAGTTGCCAGCTTCCGGGGACGCCTTTGAGTTCGTGTTCACCGCGGGCGGTGAAGGCGATGCCGGAACCTGCGACGAGGTCGACGACTGTTCGTGATACGAGTACTTCGCCGGGGCGTGCGAGTGCGGACACTCTCGCACCGGTATGCACTGCGATGCCGCCGATGTCGTCGCCCATCAACTCGACTTCGCCCGTGTGCATCCCGCTGCGGACCTCGACCGCGAGTTCGGCCGCGGCGGTGCTGATCGCGAGCGCGCATCTGATCCCTCGCGCCGGTCCATCGAAGGTCGCCAAGAAATCGTCGCCTCGCGTGTTGACTTCGCGACCGCGGAAACGGTGAAGCTGTTCACGGACCACGGTGCGGAACTGGTTGAGGAGATCACGCCACGCCCGGTCACCGAGTTCGGTCGCACGCTCAGTCGACGAAACGATGTCAGTGAACAGCACGGTGGCCAGTACCCGGTCGGGCTCGGGAGCCACTCGCACTCCCGTGAGGAACTCTCGAATCTCCTCCACGACAGCTTCGGCGTCCCCGAGGTGCGGGAAGTGGTCCTGGCCTGACAGTTCGACATAGCGCGCACCAGGGATCTGGTCTGCCATCCAGCGTCCGGCTCGCCAGTTCACGACTCGATCTCCTCGACGATGAAGCACGAGTGTCGGCACGCGGAGTGTGGGTAGTACGTCGCGTACGTCGATCTCCAAGAACATGGTGAAAAGCGCCGCGATCGCGGCCGGGCTCACCGAAGCCCGCCGCAATCGCCCGAGCAACTGCTTGGCTTGTGGATCGTCTCGCAGCGACGGAGCCCAGATCTCGATGTCGTCGCCCGTGAACAGACCGGGAGCGATCAACTCCGAGCCCTGTATCAGGGCCTCGGGCGGAGCCGCCCAGGGGTAGTCGGGAGCCCACGTCGATCTCGCCATCCCGCCATGAAGAATCAATGCGTCCGTGCGTTGCGGGTACGTGGCGGCAAACAAGACGCTCATGGGGGCACCCTCTGAGATCCCCATCACCACCGCCCGCTCGGAGTCCGCCGCGTCCATGACCGCTCGCAGGTCGTCCATCCGTACCTCGAGCGTCGCGACAGACACCTCACGGTCCGAGACTCCAGTTCCTCGCTTATCGAACTGGATCACACGAGTGAAAGACCCGAGATCGCGCAGGAAGCGCGCTAGGTGCGCGTCTTCCCAACCCATATCGACATTGCTCACGAACCCATGGACGAGGAGAAGATCCCGTTCACCCTCACCGAACACCTGGTACGCGATATGGACGCCATCAGTCGTCTCCGCGTACTTGGTCTCAGGTAACTCCACAGTCG
>JALYLU010000111.1:0-1870 GCA_030774075.1 Actinomycetota bacterium
GCCATGACGTTCGGTGTGCATGGCCGAATGTCATCGGCGGTCGATCTGGTGCAGGGCCTCGGGGTGCTGACGGGCATCGAAGTGGTCGACGTGCCGGGCGCGACTGCCGGATTCGACAATGACTACGGCGCTCAGGCGCAGGCCTGCATCCGCTCGCTCGTCGATCGCGACCTCTTCGTGTTGCACATCGAAGCCACCGATGAGGCGGGACATCAAGGACGCTCGGACATCAAGGTCGACGCGCTCGAGCGATGGGACACCGAAGTGATCGGGCCGGTCGTCGATGCGCTCGACGCGGGAGACGAGCCCTACCGGATCCTGCTGCTGCCCGATCACGCGACACCGTGCGACACCAAAACCCACAGTGCTGATCCGGTGCCGTACTTGCTCTACGACTCGGCGCGTTCGGGCCCGGGCGGTTGCTACACGGAGTCCGCGACCTCTCGGTGCACTGCAGTTCCCGGTCATTCGCTGATGGCTCGCCTCGTCGAGGCATGACCGGAGGCGCGACGCGCAGCCCCGAAGGGTCGAGCAACGCAACGATCGGTTCACGCCGGAGACTCAGGAATCGATCCCGTCGGCCGAGAGTTGAGAGGCGAGGATGTGCCCGGAGCGTCCCTGGGTGTAGAGTGTTCGGGATCCCTCGAAACCTCGCTCCGCGAACGGTTTCTTGGCGGTGGGGCCGGGTCACTTCACTTTCTTCCGGTGTTCGGCGACATCGTGCGAGACCTTCCGGAGGCTTCGTCGGCCGGCGACAGTTCCCCGCGTCGGCTGTTGGCAACACGGATTACCGGATCAGACACCGGCCGCTGCAGGGCATGGCCGCAGCCGGTCGGTAGGAGCAGAACATGAGTGAGACCTTCGACCGTTCACAACTGGACGGGAAGGATCGCGACCAACTCTCTGAGATTGCGTCCGCGCTCGGTGTGAAGTCGGTCAGCAGGATGCGCAAAGCCGATCTGGTCGAGGCGATCGTCACCGCCGCTACCGGTTCGAACGGCGCGGAGCGGTCGTCACCGCGCAAGATCCGCTCGACCCAGGCCTCGGGCGGCGACGATCTCGCGTCGATCGCCGAGGAAGAGAACGCGCTGGCGGGCGGCGAGGATTCCGGAGATGAGATGGCGCTCATCCGTCCTCGGCGGCGCGCCACGACCGCCAACCCCAGCTCGGGCAACGGCAGCGACTCGGACTCGTCGTCGAATGGCAGCGGAAGGGTTGCCTCCGCGTACGAGACGGGTACGACGGCGACCGAGACCGAGACCGGCACCGACGCCGCGACGGCTCACGACGTGCCGGATCACGACGTGTCGGATCACGACGTGTCGGATCACGACGTGTCGGATCACGACGTCAACGACACGGACACGGGTTCGGTCGACCGCGCCCACCAGGGTCAGCAGCAGTGGCGAGACGACGACGGGTCGGGAAACAAGCGTCGTCGCCGCCGTCGTGGTCGCGACCGCGAGCGCAATCCCGCCGACGGTCGTCTCGAACGCGAGGGTCGTCCGGAGCGCGTCGAGCGGGGCGACGACTACGGCGGTGAGCTGGTCGACATCGAAGGTCTGCTCGATCTGCGCGATGAGGGCTACGGCTTCCTGCGCGCGTCCGGCTACCTCGCCGGCCGCAACGATGCGTACGTTTCCGCGTCGCAGGTGCGGCGCTTCGGTTTGCGCAAGGGAGACCACGTCAAGGGCGCGACCCGTCCGCCCGCGAGCAGCGAGAAGTATCCCGCGCTCGTGCGCGTCGACCTCGTCAACGAGATCAGCATCGAAGCGGCGCGTCACCGCGTTCGCTTCGAAGACCTCACGCCGTTGTTCCCGGACTCGCGGCTTCGACTCGAGCTCGACGACAACCCGGGTGAGATCACCGG
>JALYLU010000111.1:1880-10716 GCA_030774075.1 Actinomycetota bacterium
GGTCAAAGGGGAATGATCGTGTCGCCGCCCAAGGCAGGCAAGACCACGATCATCAAGCAGATCGTCTATTCGATCGAGCGCAACAACCCCGAGTGCCACGTCATCGTGCTCCTCGTCGACGAGCGTCCCGAAGAGGTCACCGACATGCGTCGCCACGTGCTGCGCGCCGACGTGGTCGCATCGACATTCGACCGGCCCTCCGAGGAGCACTGCCACATCGCAGAGCTCACGATCGAGCGCGCCAAGCGGCTCGTCGAGTGCGGGAAGGACGTCGTGATCATTCTCGACGGCATCACCCGACTGGCGCGCGCGTACAACCTCGCCGCGCCGGCCTCGGGCCGGATCATGTCGGGTGGTATCGACGCCGGCGCGCTCTACCCGCCGAAGAAGTTCTTCGGAGCCGCCCGCAACGTCGAAGAAGGCGGATCGCTCACGATCCTTGCCACCGCGCTCGTCGAGACGAATTCGAAGATGGACGAGCACATCTTCGAGGAGTTCAAGGGCACCGGAAACATGGAGCTGCGTCTCGATCGCCGCACCGCCGACCGGCGCATCTACCCCGCAATCGACGTCGAGCAGTCGAGCACCCGCCACGAGGAGCTGCTGTTCGACCGCAACGACCTCCAGCAAGTGTGGAAGCTGCGGCGCGTGCTCAATGCACTCGAGGGTGGCTCCGGGCTCGAGCTGCTGATCGACAAGCTACGCAGCACCAAGCGCAACTCGGAGTTCCTCACCGAGATCGCCAAGGCTCCGACGGGAATGGGAACCTGATTCGGTCGGTTGCTGCGAAACCGACCCGCATTAGACTGGAACGACGATGAAGACCGACATCCACCCCGCGTACGTCGAGTGCAAGGTGCACTGTTCGTGCGGAAACGAGTTCGTCACCCGCTCGACCGCGTCGACGCTGCGTGCCGAGTTGTGCTCCGAGTGCCACCCCTTCTACACGGGCAAGCAGAAGCTCGTCGACACCGGTGGCCGGGTCGAGCGCTTCCAGCGCCGGGCCGCGAAGGCCAAGAAGAGGGCGTAGCAGCACATGGCCCGGGCCCAGCCCCGCTACATGGGCGGACAGGCGGTGCTCGAGGGCGTGATGATGCGCGGCGCGTCGAAATGGGCGGTCGCCGTGCGCGATCGCGATGGTTCGATCAAGGTCGACGTGCGCGACGTTCCGGGCTGGGCCGAGCGCTATAGCAAGCTGCCGGTGGTGCGGGGCGTGATGGCGCTCGTCGAGTCGCTCGGGCTCGGCTACCGGGCGCTCACCTGGTCGGCGAATCAGCAGGTGCCCCCGGAGGAGCAGGTCTCCGAAAAGGTGATGGGGTGGGCGGTCGGGATCGCGGTCGTCGTGTTCAGCGCGTTGTTCATCCTCCTTCCTGCGCTCGCCGGCCGGTCGCTCGGCCACCTGTTCCACGGATCGTTTCCGATCGTCGAGGGCATTGCCCGACTGGCGATCTTCGTCGCGTACCTGCTCGTGATCGGGCGCATGCGCGACATCCGGCGCGTCTTCCAGTACCACGGTGCCGAGCACAAGTCGATCGCGGCCTACGAGAACGGTGTCGAGCTGACGCCGGAAACTGCGCAGCAATTCTCTACCGCGCACGTGCGCTGCGGCACGAACTTCCTGCTTATCGTGATGATCGTCGCGATCGTCGTGTACTCCGTGATCCCGCGCCCCAACCTGCTCGTGGTCATCGGGTCGCGGGTCGTGCTGATACCCCTGATCGCCGGGTTGAGCTACGAGGTGATCCGGTTGGCGGCGCGGAACATGAACCGCGGGGTCGTGCGGGCGATGATGCGGCCCGGGCTGCTGTTGCAGAGGCTTACGACCCGCCGCCCCGATCTCGACCAGCTCGAGGTCGCGATCACCTCGTTGCGGGCTGTGATGACCGCCGAGCAGCTCGCCGAGGTCGACGCGCGCGTGGGTCTCTTGGTTCCGGCCGTCGCTCCCGCGGTCTGAGCGCTCAGGCGCGGCGGGCGGATGACGTCGTCGCCCAGGCGGCGACCGTCGCGCGTATGGCCGAGGTCTCCAGGGCGATGAAGTCGTCGTCGTGCGCCGCGTCACCGTGGTCGAGCCAGTCGAGGACTGCGTCGACGAGGTGGTCGAACAGCGCTTGCGCCGCCCACTCCGCGACCTCGGCCGCAACGAGCGGAGTGACCACGCCGCGGGCGGCGTTCACGGCCACGTCCCGCAACGACAGCGCGTAGTCACCGAATTGGGGCTCGCGGGCCGCGTGCCTCCACAGCAGGCGGAAGCCGTCGGGCCATTCGCGAGCGACTTCGAGGAGCGCGCGGGTGCTGCCCTCGGCCTCGAGCCCCTGCGCGATGTTGGCCAGGAACAGCTCTACCTGGCGCTCGAAGACCTGCTCGAGCACCGCGCGGTAGAGCGTCTCCTTGGTCTGGAAATGGCGATAGACGATCAGCTTGGTGATGCCGGCGGTCGCCGCGATCTCATCCATCGACGTCGCCGCGTAGCCGGCGTGCGCGAAGGCCTCTGCCGCGGCCTGGAGGACCGCCTCGCGCCGGGCGGGGTTCCGTCGGGCTCGAGCTCGCGGCGCCGCGAGTGCATGGGCGGGTTCGATTGCCATGATGTAACTCTAGCGTATACACTCTGGGCCGTGAGCAACCTCCAGTTGACGTGGTCCGAGGTCGAGCTGCTGGCGAGCGACGACGTGGCGGAGCCGCTCGTCGCGGGCGGAGTCCGCTGTCACGGTGGATTCGCCGACGACGGTGGCTACGTGTCGCCGCGCGCGAAGAACCGTGTGCCGGCAACAAAGGCGTGGCAACAGTCACACCGCGAGCTGTTCGGCGCTGACATTCTCGACGCACCGATCGAGCTGTGGCCCGAGGCCTTCCCGAATGTCGCGCAGACGAGATACTTGTTGTGCGAAGGCATCCCCGGTCCGACGATCAGCGCGCTCACGCGCATCGGGACGGTCGAGGGCTTCGGCTCGATGATCCGTGCGGTCAACGTCGAAAAGATGCAACGGAACTTCGCGGAGAGCATCGACGGCACGGCAATCGCGCATCTGCAGCGCGGTCTGTTCGAAGCGCACGCGCGCGACGAAGCGGGCTGGGAGGAAGAGGCGGGTCACCGGCAGATGTGGTTCGCGGCGCGCGACCTCGCGTTCGAGTATCCGGTGACCGAGGACATGACGCAGACAATGCTCGTGCGCATGGGCATTGTTCCCGCGGACGGCAAGCCCCCGACCCCGGAAGAGGTTCGCCGCAACGCGGAGGCGGTGCGCCGCTTCCCCGATCTCGACCTCTCGCTGGAGATGATGGTGCGGCGAATGGTCGGGTTGCTGTTCATCGAGGTCTCGGCATTCCATACCTTCGCCTGGGCCGAAGAGGTGCTCTCGGACACCGAGCTCCTCGCGGGCGACGGTCGCGCCGCCGAGCTCGTTCGGTTCATCCGGGCCGACGAGACGCCGCACGTCGAATACCTGCGCACCGCGCTGACGGAGATGCGCGACCGCACGTTCGTAGGGGAGTCGGGCGCGACCGTCTCCGGCGCGAATGTGATCGGAACGCTGTGGGACACCGCGCTCGAGCAGTCGCTCGGTGCCAATCGTGAGAGCTTCCTGCGCACGGCGACGGCGGAAGTCGAACACGCGATTGCTTCGCATCCGCGTCGCGACGACATCCTCGATCGCTTTCGGGCGCTCGGCTCAGAGGCCGGCTCGGGGGTGTTGGCGTGAAGTTCGGGGTCTTCTACGAACACCAGCTCCCGCGCCCGTGGACCGACGAATCCGAGTACCGCCTGATCCAGGATGCGCTCGATCAGATCGCGTATGCGGACTCCCTCGGCATCGACTACGCGTGGGAAGTGGAGCACCACTTCCTCGAGGAGTACTCGCACTCGAGCGCTCCGGAAGTGTTCCTCGCGGCCGCGTCGCAACGCACCAAGAACATCCGGCTCGGGCATGGCATCGTGCAAACGCCGCCGCCGTTCAACCATCCCGCGCGCGTCGCGGAGCGCGTTGCGATGCTCGACCTGGTGAGCGGCGGCCGAGCCGACTTCGGAACCGGCGAATCGTCGTCGGAAGCCGAGCTCGGCGGGTTCATGGTCGACCCCGATCGCAAACGTGCGATGTGGGAAGAGGGCCTGCGGGTGGCCGTGCGGTGCATGACGGAAACGCCTTTCACGGGTCACACCGGCGAGTTCGTGACGATGCCCCCGCGGAACGTCGTACCCAAGCCCCGCCAGAAGCCGCACCCGCCGTTGTGGGTGGCGTGCAGCCGGCGCGACACCATCCACCTCGCCGCGCAGAAGGGCATCGGCGCGCTCACGTTCGCATTCATCGATCCTGAGGAAGCCGACCACTGGATCCACGACTACTACGAGACCCTCGAGCGGGAGTGTGTCCCGATCGGCGACGCCGTCAACGCGAACCTCGCGTGCGTCACGCCGTTCATGTGTCATCCCGATGAGGACGAGGCGCTCGCGCGCGGGCTCGAAGGCGCCAACTTCTTCGGGTACTCGCTCGCGCACTACTACATCTTCGGGCGGCACCGGCCCGCGGTCACGAACGTATGGGACGAGTTCCAGCAACGACGGGCCGAACACGGCTACGACCCCGAGGCCGCGATCGCCGCGTCGGCCAACCAGGACCGGCTCGGCGCGAAGGTGGTGGAGCAGGGCATCGGCGGCTTGCGCGGTGCGGTCGGAACGCCTGATCAACTCCGCGACTACTTGCGGCGGTACGAGGAATGCGGCGTCGACCAGGTGATCTTCTGTTTCCAGGCCGGCAAGAACCGCCACGACCACATCATGGAGGCGCTCGAGCTGTTCGGCCGCCAGGTCCTCCCCGAATTCAAGGACCGCGACGAGAAGCAGGCCAGCGACAAGCGGGCACGCCTCGCGCCGGTGATCGATGCGGTCATGGCCCGAAAACCTGCCGACGACCATCCGCCGCTGCCGACCGACGAATATGCGTTCCCGGCGATCCCGCGCGCGATGGCCGATCGCAATGGCTCCGACGAGTTCCACCAGATGCTCGACCAGTTCGCCGAGCAGTCGGCGATCGGCCCGGGCGGTATCGAGGGCCTGATCAGCCGTCGCTAGTCACTGCGGCGGCGCCGGTACCCTCCGAAATGATGTTCGAACAGCTCGCCGCGCTCTCCGATGAGCTCGATCGGCTCGAGGCCGACCTTCCCCGTATCTACGCCGCGGGCGACCGCCGGGCGTCGCGCGACGCGGGGCGGCGTCATCAGGAGCTCAAGCCCGTCGTCGAGGCCTACGACGAATGGAAAAGGCTGTCGCAGGACGTCGAGGACGCCCACGAGCTGCTCGAGAGTCTCACCGACCCGGGCGAGCGCGACTCCTGGCGCACGGAGCTCGCCGACAGAGAGGCGCAGCTCGCAACCCTCGAAGCCCGGATCAAGGAGCTCCTGCTCCCACACGATCCCAACGAGGGTCGAAACGTCATCATCGAGATCCAGGGGACCGAGGGCGGCGAGGAGGCCAACCTCTGGGCCGGCGATCTCTACCGTATGTACCAGCGATTCGCCGAGCGCCACGGCCTGAAGACGGAGGTGCTGTCGAGCCAGCCGTCGGAGCACGGCGGCTACCGCGATGTCACCTTCCTCGTGAAGGGTGACGACGCCTGGAGTCGCCTCAAATACGAGGGCGGGCCCCATCGCGTGCAACGTGTCCCGGTGACCGAGAGCCAGGGACGCATCCACACGAGCGCGGCGACGGTGGCGGTGCTGCCCGAGGCCGAGGACGTCGACGTCCACGTCGACCAGAACGACCTCGAGATCGACGTCTACCGTTCCTCCGGACCCGGTGGCCAGTCCGTCAACACGACCGACTCGGCGGTTCGCATCACGCACAAGCCGACCGGGATCGTGGTCTCGATGCAGGACGAGAAGTCCCAGCTGCAGAACAAGGAGCAGGCGATGCGCGTGCTGCGGGCGCGGCTGTATGAGCGTGAGCTGGCCGAACAGCAGGCGAAGATCGCCTCCGCGCGACGCGACCAGGTGAAAGGTGGCGGCCGTTCCGAGAAAATCCGCACCTACAACTACAAAGACAACCGGCTCACCGATCACCGCATCCCTATCACGTTGCACTCACTCGACCGGGTGCTCGACGGGGAGCTCGACGACGTGGTCGCCGCGCTCGCGGCCGACGAACGCGCCCGGCAGCTCGGCGGCGAGTGACGCCCACTCCGATGTCCGGTGCTTCGATGTCCGGTGCTTCGATGTCCGGTGCTTCGATGTCCGGTGCTTCGAATTCGTGGCGGGAGCTGCGAGTCATGGCGCGGCGTGAACTGGCGCGCGCGGGCATCGGTCCCGCGGAGGCGGAAGCGAGGTTCATTCTCGAACACGTGTCGGGGTACGACACCGGCGAGTGGCTCGAGGTCGCCGACGCTGCTCCCTCCGCACGCGCGGAGCGGGAGCTGCGCGAGATGGTGCGACGGCGGGTCGCGGGTGAGCCGTTGCAGTACGTGTTGGGCGGGTGGGAGTTCCGGGGACTCGACCTGTTCGTCGATCGCCGGGTGCTGATCCCCAGGCCGGAGACCGAGCACGTCGTCGAGGTCGCGTTGGAGGAGGCGGCGCGGTCGGGGTTGCGCCGATCGCGCCGCAGGGTCGCGCTCGTGGAACCGTCCGTAGCCGCCGCACCCGCGCCGGTGGCCGACATCGGGACGGGCTCGGGTGCGATCGCGATCGCGATCGCGGCCGAGCTCCCGGATGTCGAAGTGTGGGCGACCGACGTGAGCGAAGACGCGCTTGCGGTCGCACGTGCGAACGTCTCCGGCTGCGCGGCCACTCGCGTGCGGATCGGGGCTTCGGGCGATTGGTTTGATCCCCTGCCGACGGCGCTGCGGGGCTCATTGCGGCTGATCGTGTCGAACCCGCCGTACGTCGCCGAGCATGAGGTCGCCGGGTTGCCCGAGGAGGTCGCGGCGCACGAGCCGCGCGGCGCGTTGGTCTCGGGCCCGTCCGGGACCGAGGCGATCGAGACGTTGCTGGAGCGCGCGCCGGACTGGCTTGCGCCGGGAGCGAGCTTCGTGTGCGAGATCGCACCGCACCAGGCCGGCGCGATGGTCGAGCACGCGCGCGCGCTCGGGTATCGCGAGGTGATGGTGCGCGACGACCTCACTGATCGGCCCCGCGTGCTCGTGGCGCGCGCGGGGTAACTTCACGCGATGGCTGCCGACGATCAGCTCGATATCGAGGGAATGCTCGAGCGGTTCCGCGAGCGCGCGGAATCCGTTCAGCGGCGGGGGTTACCGCCCGTCGCCGGGCCCGAGCGTCAGCAGTTCCTGGAGCGGGCCCAACTCGACTTTCAGGACTTTGCGATGATCGGCGACGCGACGTGGTCGTTTGACGACGGCGTCCTCACGCTGACCATTGACCTCCGCCCGAGCTGATCTCGCTTCGGTCACAGATGGGCCAGGAACGCGCGGTCGACGGCGACCCAGAGCGTCTTCGAGTACGGGTAGAAGGCCCCGGGACCGATCGCCATGAGCGGAATCTCTGCCATCAACAGTGACACCCACGGGATGTCGGGAATCGTGACCGCGCTGACCGTGACCGTGACAATCGTGAAGAGCATCCCGATGACCATCGTGTTGATCGCAACTGCGCCGACCCAATAACCCGGCTCGCGCTCGAAGTGCAGCGCGCAGCGAGGACAGTCGGGCACCATCCGAAACCACCGTTCGAAAAGCTTCCCGCCGCCGCACCGCGGGCATCGTCTCGTCAGTCCTCGCCACAACATGAGTCCGCGCGAGGGTTGCGTCGTCAGATTGCTCATCCGGCGCTGATGGCGTTGGTCGACCCGTCGTTGGTGACCTTCGCTCGACGTCCCTCCCAGGGGTGGACCGTCATGTCGTGCAGCACGTCGACGTCACGGGCATTGGCGATCAGGCGGCGGCCGTCGTCGGTGAGGGCCGTAACGATGCCCACCGACGGTATGCCGTCGCGTTCGAACGCGACCGATGTCGCCTCGATCGTCGCCTCCGTGTCGACGAGCCCGGCGATGACGCGGCCGGGTCGCGCATCGACCGCGGATTGCGCGTCGATGAGGCGGAAGGGTCGCGTCGGAGGGCGCGCCGACCACACCGCGGCCGTGTGCTTGGTGAGGTACCAGCCGAGCGCGGTCGTGAGACCGACGTCGTCGGGCCGCGCCCGCAGCATCTCGACCATCGTCGCGATCGCGTGGGTCGGGTAGTTGTTGACCGGACCACCGGCGAAGCCCAGACCGCCGGTGACGGTGAGCGCGCGGCCGTCGTTCGCGCCGATCCCGAGGGCATTGCGGCCGATCTCGACCGCCGACGGGAAGCAGGAATACAGATCGAAACGCGCGATGTCGTCGATGCTGGTCGCAGTCGCCTCGAGCACCGCGGCTCCGGTGGACGCGATCGCGGGCGACTCGGTGAGCGACCACCGTTCGGTGAAGTACCAGTGGTCGTGGGCTTCCGCCGCGGCATGCAGAAACACGATCCGGTCGTCGTGCACCCCCGCGGCGCGCGCCGATTCGTAGGCGCAGAGCAGCACCGCGGCGCCCTGGTCGACGTCGATGTTCGCGCACATTCGCTTGAGATAGGGGAAACACACCACGCGATTGTCGGCGGAGATCGTTCGGATGTCCTCGGGCGAATAGGCGACGCGCGACCACGCGTGGGGGTTCTCCGCCGCGACCGCGGCGAACCGCGACCACAGCTCGCTCATGTACCGCTGGTGCTCGTCGATGCCATGGTCGAGCTTGGCGCGCAGCGCAGTCTCGAACAGGGGGTACACCGTCGTCGGCGCGATGGGATGGTGCGCGATCTCGTACTCACTCGATCCGGGGGTGTCGTCGCCGATCACGAATTCGCACGCCGGGTCGGCG